>CAYOQM010000009.1:0-7732 GCA_964406065.1 uncultured Verrucomicrobiota bacterium | reverse complement strand
GGGCACCTCCACGGCGGAGCCGACATTCTGCGCACCCTTTGCCGGTTCCATGATGGCAAGACATTGTTGGACTTGGGGTCCGGGGACGGCTGGTTCCTTGAGGCCGCAAACCGGGAGGGGTTCGATTGCCTTGGCGTGGATGTTTCCGAGCGGCTTGCTGAAACAGCGCGCCGTCGGTCGGGCGCCAGGGTTCTTGTCGGCAATCTTCATTCCCTGAATCTCACTCCGGAGAGCTTCGATTTTGTGAACCTGGACCTTGTCCTGATGTATGTGGCCGAGCCGCGTCAGCTCCTGTTGAGAATCGCGCAGTTATTACGCCCGGGAGGCATCTGCCGCATCCGGGAATTTGATGTTGATAGTATTGTTGCGAGGCTAGCTGGCCAGGACTATTGGTTGTACGGGCCGACACGCGTGTGCTCGTGGACCCGTCGGAGTATCGAGGTGCTCGCCGCCGCTACGGGATTCCGTGTCCGGCATGTCTTCCCGGGAACTGAAGCGACACTGTCCAGTTGGATTGCCACCGAAATCAATCCGACCCTGCCTGCTCGCGTAGCCGCTTCCGTGAAATTCGTGTTGCGGAAAATCAGCCTTGGCCACGCTTCGCTGGGTGCGGACGTGGCGTTTTACCTGGAGAAACGCGGTTGAGCCCGTTTATCTCGTATATGCGAGCGTGAACTGCTGCGGCGTATAGGAGGCATTTCTGCCTGTGAACCATTCCCGCCTCTGGCTGGTTGGTGACGTATTCTTGAGAGAGGAGGAGGGGTGTAATGTGCGGAATTTGTGGGGTAGTAGGGCTGTCGGGTTCAATGGCGGTTGAACGCGTAAAGAAGATGTGCGGTCTACTCGGACACCGTGGGCCGGATGACGAAGGAATAGTTGCCGGCCGGAACTGGGCATTAGGACATAGACGATTATCGATTATCGACCTCTCGGAACAAGCTCGCCAACCCTTTGCCAATGAAACATCAACCTGTTTCCTCGCGGCAAATGGCGAGATATATAACTTTGCCGACTTGCGACAATCCCTGCTGCAGTGTGGCCATGTTTTTGTTTCGAAGTCTGATTGTGAGGTGGCGCTTCATCTTCTCGAGGACGGTTGGGCGGATAGTATTCCTCGATTGAAAGGCATGTTTGCCTTTGCGTTTGTGGATGAAAGACGGCGTGTTCTGTTGCTGGGTCGCGACCGGTTGGGGATCAAACCCCTTTACTACAGATGCCGCAAGGGGGCGATAGTATTTGCGTCGGAAATAAAGGCGTTGTTCGGCGAAGGACAAAGGCCAGAACTGGCTAGCCATCTGCTCCGGGAATACTTCCAATATCGCTACATTGCCGGACAGGACACTCTGTTCGACGGCGTTCAGCAAGTCCTGCCGGGACATGTTCTGGAAATCAATCTGGATTCTCTTCGGATTTGCGACCGCACCTATTGGAGTGCGTCCAAGCGGCAAGATGAGAATGGCGTGATCGATGAGGGTGAGGTGAGGAGCCAGTTGGAGGCCAGTGTCCGATCGCACTTGGTTAGTGACGTGCCTGTTGGCTGTCAGTTAAGCGGAGGATTGGACTCAAGTCTCATCACTGCCATGGCGATGAAGGCGACACGGCATTCCATGCACAGTTTTTCTGTTGGATTTGCAGGGTATGAGCACGATGAGTCCCGTTGGGCATTGCAGGTAAGCCGCGAGTTGGGAACCCAGCATCACCCTATCCCATATACTGAGAGGGATTTTTTGGAGGATTTCGCGATAGGCACCTACCTCAATGACGAGCCACTCAACCATGCCAACAGTCTGCCTATGTACAAGCTTTGTCGAGAGGCGCGTAAGCATGTCACGGTTCTTCTGACGGGAGAGGGCGCGGATGAATTGTTTGCCGGCTATTCCTGGCATCGTCGGCTCTGGAGGTTGAACCGTTTGGGCAAAGTGGTCCAGTGGCCGCTTGTCGGCGATTTCTTTCGGCTGTTTGGTCTTCGGCGGTTGCAGTCCATATTGCCTCTGCTGGGTCACACGCCAAGGGATATGGCGAGTCAGGCTGGGAAATGGATGCCGGACGGTGACATTGATACGTGGTTGCAGGTTGACAATGGTGATTCATCCGGTTTTTTCCGGCGCACCCTGGAAGTAAATGAACGGGATCCGCTTGCCGCTGTTTTGGATATGGATCTTCACACCTATCTGGTATCGGTGTTGCAGAGGCAGGATCGGATGAGTATGGCCAGCGGTGTGGAATCGCGTGTTCCTTTTCTGGATCACGACTTTGTTCAACTTGCATTGAGTATCCCGACTCGGCAGCTTTTTTCTGGGGGGCGCGGGAAAGCCGTCTTGCGGCACATTTCACGCGATTTTGTGCCGAATGTTATTCTTGACCGCCCCAAAGTGGGATTCTGTGTGCCGTTGGCCCAGTGGATGCGCCAGAAACCCGGCATGGGTTCCCTGTTGACTTGGCTTGAGGACGAGCGATCGTTGAGTCGAGGGTTATGGCATTCCGATAGAGTTCATGTGATGATAGTTGAGCATCTGGCGGGCCATCGTGATCATTCAAATTTCTTATGGACATTGTTGGCGTTTGAGGTGTGGGCCCGTATCTGGCTGGATGATATACCACACCAAAAGGTGAGAGAGTCTGTGATTGTGACCGCAATGGGGGGGGCGCGTTTAGGCATGGCGCTAGTCGGAAAACACTGAACATAGGGTAGTGAGTTCCGTTGAGACCAGAAACAGTGCCCTTGTGCAGTTCTCGCCCAGATGAATGTCTGTCACATTGTTACGAGTCTTGAAACAGGCGGAATGGAAAAGGTTGTGTGCAGCCTGCTAGCCTATCCTGCTACGTCCCCGTTTGCCCTCAGGGACGAGGGCGGTGTGCAAGGTTTCCTTTTTTGTACAGATGCCGAGGGTGAACTTTACAAAGAGGCGGTGGCGCAGGCAAAGGCTGTGGGAAATCGACAGAGAATGAAATGGGTGGTTGACTGGCGGGTGGTGGGCTCTTTGATTCGTTTTATTCGTGCCGAGAGGATCGGATGCCTGCAGGCGCACAACCATGTTGCCCACTTATACGCAGTGCTGGCTTGGCTTTGCACAGGCGTTCCCGTGGTTGTCACCTTGCATGGGCAGGGGATTCATGATTCTTGGAGGACTATCAGGCTGCGCCTTTTGCTTGCCAAAGTTACGAAAGCAGTGGTTGTTGTTTCGCAGGATGCCGGGGATGTGGTGGTCCGGTCTGGAGCAGTTCCGCGCAGGAAAGTGGTGGTGATTCCCAATGGGATAGACGCGAGGCGGTTTGCGCCACGTGAGGCCATGGACGACAGAGATCAGACTTCGGTCCTTAGACCTCAGACGTCAGACAAAACCACGAAGGACATAAAGGACAAGGGGGCGAACATTCTTGAGTCTAATGCCCAAGGTATAGAGGCTAATGTCTCTTCGAGTCTTCGGGCGAAGCTCGGGATTCCGGCGGATACTGTGGTGATTGGAAGCGTGGGGCGGTTATCCCCAGAAAAGAATTACCCACTCCTTGTAAGGGCCTTTGCAAGGCTCGTACGCGGAGAGGTTGTAGATCATGGATGTCTGTCCGCAGACATCAGGCCACGGATATCAGGCCGTAGAGAAGAAGGGGCGAGGGGCGAGAGAAACCAAGAATACGTTCACGAAAGGCGCAAAGGGCTCGAAGTGAAGGAAGGAATGGCGACGAGTATTTCGCCCGAAGGCGCAAAGTCGCTAAGTCCCGCCGTCTTGTCCACTGTAGTATTGGCGAAGGAGGAACTCCTGTCTGTTGGTAAAAATGCGGGTCTGGGGGCCAAGGTATTCCTGCTGCTTGTCGGCGACGGCCCGGACAGGGGGCGGATCGAGGAGGAGATGCGGCGGCAGGATGTCGCTGACCGTTGTCATGTCGCAGGTATTCAGGCGGATGTCTTGCCGTGGCTTCATGCCATGGATATCTTCTGCCTTTCCTCCGAAACGGAAGGCTTGTCTATTTCCCTGCTCGAGGCTGGGGCATGCGGATTGCCCATAGTCG
Organism: uncultured Verrucomicrobiota bacterium; assembly: GCA_964406065.1. Classification (GTDB taxonomy): domain Bacteria; phylum Verrucomicrobiota; class Kiritimatiellia; order CAIKKV01; family CAITUY01; genus JAABPW01. The sequence continues at coordinate 3,724 of CAYOQM010000009.1, read as the reverse complement.
TCACGGATGTGGGAGGGAATCGGGAAATTGTCCTGGATGGTGAGTCGGGGTGGTTGGTGAAGAAGGGCGACGAGAGGGCTTTGGCGTGCGCACTTGAGCGACTTCGGAATGATGCTGCTTTGCGTTGTCAAATGGGTGCGGCGGCACGGAGGCGTGTTGTTCAGCAGTTTTCCATGGATGCCATGGGCGAGAAGTACATGGAACTCTATTCGAGTGTCCTCAGGGGGCGGAATAGGATGGGATGAGGGAACGATCCAAATCTCGACGGACATGGATATACGCAGACAGTGCGGTGGTCAAGATATGCAATTGGTGATATCTCTTTTCGTTGCAATTCATTTTCGTGCATCTTGTTAGCTTAACTACTTCTCTCTGTCTTCGTTTTTCGGGGTAAATAGTTTTGCAATTTCTTGACAACTATGGAGTTCGTCGGGAAGTTGAAGAAGGGTATTATGTGAGTGTAGCAATGGGGATGGAATTACGAATGGGTAATGGTCCTGCCTGGGCGGATCCGCCTTTAATGCAATTGGTTTGAGAGGGTATTTATGAAATTAATGAGAGTATGCCTGCTGCTGGTGATGGCAGCCATTACGGCACAAGCGGTCAACACCACCAACTGGACGTTCACCGATCCCGGCAACTATGTCGTCTCCGACAGCAACAAGATCGAAGTTGCTGATGGCGTTGCAAAGTTGCGACTGCAGGCAACACGGCTTGAGCAGGATTCACTTGCGGAATACTTGACGAATAACACCAATATGGTCGGTGTGGCTATTGGGCCGGATGTTTTCCTGAGCGCTGGGAATGCCCGGAGCGGTGTAACCAACGCCAACTATACATCGCGGGTATTTGATGGTGGCGAGAACAACGTCTGGAAGATGTTGAATTCGCGAGTCATCGATGCGGAAGGCGTAAGCGCCATAACGGAACTTCCCGCAACAGCATCCGGGATGGTAGCGCTATATCACTTAAATAACAGTCCGGTTGATTCCGTCAGTGGTAGTAATGCAACGTTGTCAGCCGGGATTGGCTTGCCATACTACACCAACGACGCCAGAATCGGCTCTGCCGCGCTGTATTTCCCGGCTCGGTCATCGCTCGCGACGGTCAATCGGACTCTGCTGAATAATACGACAGGATGTACAATCAGTGCCTGGTTTCGATTAACATGGTTGACATTGAACGGCGGGCTTGTGTTTGCGAGAAACAGTGCTCCTGGCGGACCGATGGGCGTTAGACAGTCGGAAACGACGCTTGGCGCGATTGAGTTATACAGTGCCGGTTTTGTTCCGATGATCGTTTCGCCGAGCCTTGGGTATTCCAACCGATGGTTTCACTGTGCAGGAACTTTTTCGGCGGGTCAACCTGCACGCCTTTACATCAACGGCGTTCTTGTGGCTGAGAGCGCTCAATCGGCGTCAAATTCCGCGTTCATAACGCAAAACACAAGCCTGATTGGCATGATGGATACAATGCATACCTATAACTACGTTTCTGTCGGCGCCATGGATGAGTTGGCGATCTACTCGCGTGCGTTGTCATCATCGGAGATTGCCCTGCTGTACGCCCGATCAATGGCTGTCGGATTCCAGTTCCGGTCAGGGAGTTCGCCAGCGCTTTCGGGGGGCTTTGTGGGGCCGGATGGTACTGCAGGCAGCTACTATTCAGCCCTCAATGAACTTCTTGTTTCAGGAGGAAGCTTTAGCGTGCTGGATCGATATCTTCAGTATCGCGCGACGATGGTGTCCAAGAACTACAATTCGCCTTACGTAGACGCTGTAACCATTATCAGTGCCAAGCGAGCCGAGCTTGACGATGTCTTGGGTGACTTTCTCCAAGGAACGATGGAGACTTCAACCAATGTTCCTTCGCAACAAGACTGGGGGACGATCCGGCTATTGCGTCAGAGGGATGGCGGGATCTATACCAACGGGGGTTTCATTTCGCGGGCGTTTGATCCTGGTTTTCCGGTAACATGGAGCAAGATCATGTGGCAAGCCGGCAGTGAACTGTCGTCCGCCGAGGGCAAGGTGGAAGGGTTGTGGCATCTTAATGATAATGCCATTGATGCCTCAGGGAAGGGGAAGAATGGTTTCGACAACGGAGTAACCTATACCCGGCTGGCCAAACTGGGATCACACTCGGCCATTTTTGATGGCGCAACCGCTTATGTTGATGTTCCCTCCGTTGGTGTGTCTATCGCGGCGGTTGAGTTCTGGTGCAATCCAAATACGATGGACGGGGGAGTCATTGATCTGGCGCCGAATGCACTGGGCGCGGCTATTTCCAACGGAGTTATTTTTGTATCCGGAACGGCCAGCGCACGGGCGGTTGTTTATGTCAATGGACTGCAGACGCTCCGGCTGTTGCCCGGATGGAATCACGTTGTGGTGGCATTGCCATCGGCGGTTCCTGTAAGCAGCGCGCGTTTTGGTGTACTGGGCGGGAACTACTTCAGCGGGATGCTGGACGAAGTGGTGATTTACAGTAGCACTCCCGGAGAAGTCGCAATTCAGAGACACTATGTGTCCGGCAGGCGCGACGTTGCCGGGTTGATCAGGATTCAGTGCAGGGCGGGGACGGACTTGCCCCTGAGCGGGGATTTTGTCGGTCCGGATGGAACCGTAAACACATATTTCCTAGATCCAAGCGGCGGAGACCTGCTCTCTTCTTTCAGCAACAAGAGGTATTTCCAGTATCGGGCGACGTTGGATGGGGACGGTTCGGCGAGTCCTGCCTTGAGTTCAGTTTCCATGAACACCAGTGTTGGACCGCCGCAGAATGATGCTGGGCATGATGGCTTTGTTCAGGGCACGTTTGATGCCTTCTTAGGTTGGCACGGGGATGAAATTAAATTGCCCAATATCAAAAAGAGGGGGCCCACCAAGCTTGATTCTGCATTCAGTTCGTCCCTCATCGCCTTGTGGCACATGGATGACAATTCGTGGACAGCGGGTTTTCCCACCGTTCAGGATTCGTCGGGTAATGGACGTAACGGTGTTCCAGGTGGTTCGGCATCCATTCAAAATATAGCGAAGGTGGGGGAAGCCTGCGGGCAGTTTGGGACCAATGGTTACGTTGGAGCATCGGGCGGTGATTTGGCGACGAATAATTTTACCGTGAGTCTGTGGATGAAAAGCACGGCATCTAACCGATGCGCTCTGATCAGCACTTATGTTGGGCCAACGCAGCCTTACTATGCCCTCGAATTGAACGGGGGCGGCGTCACCCCGCAATTAGGTGCCGTGGCATTCGTGGTGAGTGATGGTTCGAGCGGCGTCAGGGCCGCGGTGGCATCCCAGGCGCTTCTTAACGATGGCCAGTGGCATCATGTATCCGGCATGCGGAATGGTTCCCAGCTTATCCTCTATGTGGATGGTTTTGTTGCTGCTCAGACAGCCATTACTGGGTCACTGGGCAGTCTGGGTTCTGCGCAGGTGTTCATCGCAAGGTACGGATCGCAGAATGTCTTCTACCAGGGTCTGATTGACGAGGTTGCCGTTCATGGTCGGGCGCTGAAAAGTGCCGAGGTTTCCGGATTGGCGGCGGCAGGATTTGAATCGCAAGTTCCTCTATTCTTTACGGGGCCTGTTCTCGATATGGGTTCACCCATCTACTGGGAAAAGCTAGCGTGGGATGCGGACGGTCCATACGGAAGGCCACGGATGGTCTCTGAGGGGATGGTGGGTTTATGGCATGCGGATGCGGTTACCAATGGCTGGAC
>CAYOQM010000008.1:19212-25703 GCA_964406065.1 uncultured Verrucomicrobiota bacterium | reverse complement strand
CTCACCGGAGGGCACCTCGACACCCTGGCACAAGAAGTCGACACGCTCAACCGGCGCCGGCTTCCCGTCCACCGTGGCGGCCCAATCCGCATCCCATCGTTCCGCCACCCTCAGCAGGGATGTTTCTCCCGACCGCGTCTTCAACGCCACCTTGCCAGGACGATAGGCCAGAACCTCGACCGCACCCACCGCCCCTTTCGCCCCCATCAGCGGCTGCCGGGAATCCGCCATGCGGGCCAGCGCCTGCTCATCCGTTTGACGCGGCATGGGAGCGATCAGCGAATACCGGGGCGCCGAATTCATCAGTTCATACACAGCGTGGTCTCCCTTCGGGTAGGGAATCACCTGCAGTTCATTGTCCGAGGTCATGGCCAGGCTGTGGGGGACCACCTCCCTGCCCTGACCGGGCCGCAACTTGCGCTCGAATGAGGTTGGCCCCAGCAGGTATTTCACGCCTGCAAAACGCCACATCCTAAAGGGATCCTGCGCCATCACCGACAGGAAGGTCTTGTAGTCCGAGGCCATGCGCGGCATCTGGGAGAAGTTGAAGGAGGGGATCTGGTTGTACGGCAACAGGTAGGTGAGCCAGACATTGTAGATATCCTGCTGAGTCAGCAAGGCCACGCGCTCGTAACCCAGATGGTCCTTCAGGTACTGCGTCAAGGCGTTGGACTGGATATAGCTGCTCGGCATGCGTTTGACATAGTGGCTGGACAGCAATACGGCATCAACCGCCAGCACCCCTGACAGGCCGACCGCCAGCCAGGTTCCCTTGACGGCAATACCTCCGGGCGTTTTGAACTTGTAGAGGGCAAACACAGCGAGTGAAATCGCCGCCATGACCACGGCGTGCCAGAGCGACTTCATCTGGTTCATCACCATCGTCGACGCCGCCCCCTCGGGCCAGCCGCGCGCCATGAAGTCCCGTATCCTCTCCGAATCGCCCGAGGAAAGTCCAAGCGCCCAGAGCAGCAGAAGACCTGACACCACCGCCAGCACCATGAAATACCCGCGCGGGACAAGCTCCGGCGGCCTGTCCTTCTTGTTGCCGACCTCCGTCCTGCGGAAGATCAACAGATCGACCCCGTAGGCTGTCAGAAGGCCAATGGCCACCTGGAACACCTGGTTGAACTTGTCGGGGGCGCGGATGTTATTCACGATCGGGAGCTGGTAGAACCATGAATAGGGCGGGAAGTATTTTCCAAACGCCAGCAACAGCGCCGCCAGGGCCGCAATCCCCCAGAATAGTATTTCAGGACGGTGAGGAGAGCGGCGGGAGGCAAAGACGGCAAACAGGGCAAAGGCTATTGGAATAAAGCCGATATAGGTGTTGTTCAGGGAAAAATTCATGCTCCCCTGGTGTGATTTTTCCCAGTCCGCCGAACGCCCCTTCCGTCCCCAGTAGGGGCCCTCCGGATCTCCGCTCGCCCACCCGGAGTACCCCGGCGCAATGAAATTGATCGACTCCTCCGGCGGCCAGCTCCACTGGGTCATGTAGTTCCAGCGGTCAACCTTGCTTTCCTGCTGCACCACCGCCACATCCTTGACCTGATACTTATACCCTGCCAGCAACGGACCTGCGGCAAACAGCAGGGAGACGGCCAGGGCAGGAACCAGAACCTGGATCCATCGCCACACCTTCCCCCCTTCCCGCTGCCAGAGCGAAAAGAGAAGATGTGCCCCGGCAAACAAGGCGAACAGCATGGCCACGTCGGGCTGATGGGCAAACATCAGTCCCGTGAACCCACCCCACAGCACCCCACCGGGCCAGGAGGCAATGCGGGCGCTGAACACGGCACACAGGAAGAACAGAACAACAAAAGGCTTAAAGAAATGCCCGGAATAGATCAGCGTCAAGTTGCTGCCCAGCCAAAAAGCGGCAATCGCGCCACACAGCGCCGCCCAGACGCTGACTCGATTCCGGAGTCCCGCCAGCAAAACCAGGGAGGCCGCCAGACAAGCCAGGCCATAGATGGTGTTATTCCACAGGATCCCGCCCAGAATGAGATAGACCAGGGCAAAGCCATGTTGCGTCACGGAGCCGAGCGGACCGCCCAGCAGCGCCCCGGAATCCCAATTGGAATAGAGCGTGGCCAGGACCTGGCCGACAGGCCTGTCCGCACTGCTGATGGCCGCATCGGTCGTCATGAGCACGGCTGACCCAGTCACGTAGTCGCGGAACATCACCACAAACAGAAGCGCCAGGAATGCGGACGCCAGAACAAACTGGTTATTGATTTTGATTTTCACTGATTTTCCCCTGCCTCATTCCCTTGGCGGCCGTTTTTTAGATCCAAACAGACTGCGGACAATCTCCCGGATGGCAAACAGCGGCAGGCGCATCAGGTTGACCTTGTACGGATCCTCCCGCCAGACGCGGGCCAGCGTGCTCCCGAACAACCGCAGACTGCGCTGATGCCATGCGGCCTGCATGTTGAGAAGCGCCCGGCAGGTGCAGAAAAAGAAACTGTCCCTGACCAGGCGGTCCCAGTCTTCTCCAACGAACAGCACCCGCGCCGCCGGATCCTCCAGGATCTTGCGTGTAATGTAGTAGAACACCTGGATGGGCAATCCCTTTTGATGAAGAGTGGCCGTGTGATTCTGGGGAAAGTAACGCCAGGCGGAAAGCACCTTGTCGATATAGTAGAAATCGTAGTGCAGCGCCGCCCGCATGCACAGATCAAGATCCCCGGCAAAGTCGGTCGCGGGATCGAGCGCTCCGACCGTCTCGAACACCTCCCGCCGGAACAGCACTCCGCTCGGAACACAGCACGGGTAGTCGCGCACCAGGAAATCACGGAGAATCGTTCTGCGCCCCACCAGCCCATCCCCGACCTGGTAGCGGTAGCGGTAATCCATCCTGCGGAAGATGTAGAACCGCGGATGGATGCGGCGCCCCTCGCCGTCGATCAACTCCATGGGCGCCATGGCGACACCGGCGGATGGGTTCCTTTCCAACGCCTCAACGGTACAGGCCAGAAAGTCAGGCTTCATGAGGTCATCATCCATCAGCCACTTGACATACCGGCCGCGCGCCAGGGAGAGAGCGCGCGCGGAATTGTCATGGGCGCCGATGTTTCCGTCGTTCCGATAGTACCGGACACGCGGATCATTCAAGCGCGCTACCACCCCCCGGGAAGCGTCATCGCCACTGTTATCCGTGACCACGATTTCGAAATCGGGAAATGTCTGAAGCAAACAAGACCTGAGGGCAGCCTCGAGCAGCTCCGGCCGGTTGTAAGTGGGAATGCAAATGGAAACCACGGGCGCGTTCATGCGGCTGGGACTCCCGGAATGAGGTGGCGTATCATCGTATCGGCGAAACCCTCCGCGCTGAATGACCGGATGGCCGCGCTGTTGACAAACGACTCGATCGCCGCGAGGTAGCCGTCATATTCGGAGCGGGGCATGTTTTTCAAATAGCGGAACACCTCGGCATAGTCACTGAAATTCCTCTTGTCGATGAACGTGCCCGCGGGAACAAATCGCAAGATATCCGGGGCCCCGAGATAGACGGGAACGCATCCGGCAAACCAGCAATCAAACAGTTTCTCGGTAATATAGCCGGGGAAGACGGCATTCTCGTAGCAGATGGAGAAGCGGTACTGGCGCAGGACGTCGTGCTTCCGCGCCACAGGCCCGCGCCAGGAGGGGAACCGACTGCATTTTCCCATTTCCGGAAACTTGCGGTAAGCCTGCGACAGCAGAAGATTCAGCCGGGCGAGCCGCCCGGAAAACCACCGGCGATCCCACAAGGTTCCATAGAGATCGAATTCCGCCGGCTGATGCTGTTCAAACCAGCGAATGGCGCGCAGGCGCTCCGAATACAACTCCGCCGGATGCGAGTTATATTTCTGGCTGGAAATCGTGGTACAAAACCGCGTTTTCTCCTCCGGCGCGATCCTGAACGGAGAAGGCACCCGATTGGGAAGAAGGCACTGGATGTATTTCCTCCCGTCGACAAGATCACTGTGCCAGGTAAAAACCTTATCGAAGGCGGCGTGACCCGACTTCCAATAGTTATCCGGGCGGTTTGCCGGGTTTTCCGCCAGGAGCAAGGCAAGCAAGGGGCGCGTTCCGTTTCGCTTTCTGAGGCGGCGGAAATAGGGGTTCAGCAGCGTGGGATGGTCAATGAACACAACGGCGTCAAACTTATCGAGGTCATCCGTGTCGATCGTGGCGATCCGGTGGCCAAGTTCCCGCACGCGCTGCCCCAGGCGTACGGTGGGATACCCCAGATCGTCGCCAATCGGCGATGCCGGATCGGTGAACATCCGGTTGCCGTTATAGTTGGAGTAAAAGTTGTAGAACCCTAAATACATGGTCAACCCCGGCGCCGCCGCCACCCCATCCACCCGCACACGACGATCAGCCCCACAAGCGTGGTAAGCGAAATGGCCAAGCCCACCTTGAATGGCCAGGGCGAGAACCTGAGCGTGATGATTCCGTTGCCCGCCCGTGGAATGACCACTCCCTTGAAGGCGCCAAAAGCATGGACGACGGGATACTGTCCCCCATCAGCCTGCCATCCCGGATAATAATTTTCAGATATAAAGATGATCCCCGGGCCCGTTGTCTGGTAGGAAATTTGATACTCATCCGGTGTTTTGGGAATAAAATGCACCTGGGCGGTGACGGGCGAGGAGGTTGCCGCCATGGGGATTCCATACTTGATACATTCCTCGCGCAAAACGCCTATTTCATTCCGATAGTCCAGCCTGCCTGCATCGAGATCAGCACAAAGGGATTTCGCGTCGTCATAGGCCCGGATCCGGTGATAGAACTTCGCGCGGGGCAAGGCATTCGCGTTCCGCATCAGATTCACCCGGCCCGTGACGCGGTCGGCATTGGCCATGACGCCCACATTCTGGATGTCCAGCCGGGCCTGCTCGTTGGTCATGGAATTAAAAAGGGACAGATCCTTGAGGTTGAAAAGGATATACCCCTCGATGGCCTCGTAGCCGGGATACAGGTAGCCGATGTTCCGCGGGAAAACGACTTCCTCCGAAATCTTCCCGTCGCGGAGTTGGGCGAACCGGAAGGGCCCCGCCTGCCCCCTCATCTGAGTCAGTTGCGAAATCAGCCCGCCCCTGTCGGCAAAATACTGTTCAGGGCTGGTTTTCCCCTGATGAAACCGGTGGAAAGCGAAATAGAGGTCCCCGAACGCGAGCGCAATGAGGACCGATGCGGCCATAACCGGAAGCCAACCGGACTTGAGCCGGGCCATGATCACGATCACCGTGGCCATGAGCCCGAACAGAAGCATGCTGAACAAGGTCTGGTTCAGGGCATGGGAAAAGAAGGTCGGCTCCTTCAATTCTGGAAAGACCCGATCTCCACCCACCAGGAACCACAGCAGGAACCCGATATAGGAAACGACCAGGAAGGCAATTGGTTTCCGGAGATTGAGGGACTGCTTCTTCTCCAGCAACTCGTGCACCAGCACTGCGACCATGACGGCCAGGCAAAAATCAAGCAGTCCGCTTAACCGGGCGGGGGTCCGGAACATGGAGAAGCCGGGGGCGATGTGGTAGAAGAGGTTGAACAGCCCGCCATAGCGGCCCAGCATCAGCCACAGGATCACGAGCAGGGCGCAAAGAAAGAACACCGCCTCCCGGCGGGTTGCCCACAGTTTGCGAATGTTGAACAACAGCACCGCGACCGCTATCAGCGCCAGTTGCCCGGCATAGAAGCCGAATTCCCAGTACATCCAGGCGCCCGCGTGCCAGGTTGCATATTCCTGTGTATCCTTATTGAATCCCCAGAAGGGCACGCCGCTGCCATCCCCGTTCACCATGCCGAAGAAATTCGGCACCAGCCCGTGAATCAGGTAATACCAAGGCAAAGACTGGTCGGCGATCTGGGCAAACCCGAACTCCTGCCGGTGACTGGTGCTCCAGCTCTGCACGGTGGACAAGATCACAACGGCACTCAGCAGTCCGACGACCACGAAGACCCCGGCTATCTTGACGCACTCCAGAAGCATTCCCGTGGCCCGTTCCCGGAGGGATACCTCCCGCGCCTCACGCGGTTGCCGCCACGACAGGAACAACCAGTACGCCGCCAGGAAATACGCATTATAAAGAACACTTTGAGGGAATCCCGCCAGCACTGACATCCAGATGGCCAGAATCAAGAACAGGTAGCCTTGCGCTACCTGACGCCGCTCGACAATGCGCTTTACGAGAAACAATTCCAATGGGAGCCACAGAAAGGCAGGCCCCATGCCCCCGTGGATGAGGTGGAGCGAGAGAAAGCCCGAAAACACAAAGACCACCATGCCTGTCAGACAGGCCGCGAGGTTCAGCCTGCTGGCCCTGAGAAAGACATAGGCGAACACCCCGCCCATGAACAACTGGCTGACAAAACACCACTGGATCGCCAGCGAGGACAATTTCCCGTCATTCACGAACCCGGCCAGGGCCAGAAACGGGGGATAGTAAACCCACGGTTCGCTGAAAAACGGGATTCCCGAACGGAGCCCGGACAAC
>CAYOQM010000008.1:3713-19202 GCA_964406065.1 uncultured Verrucomicrobiota bacterium | reverse complement strand
AAAGCGGAAAATGACCCGACGCCAGGGACGTGGCAAGATAATTGAACGCAGGATGCGCCATATACAACAGGTCTTCCCAGAGGAAAGCGCGCCCGCTGAGAAACGGGAAATAGAACACGGCCAGCAGCGCGAGGAGCACTCCCGCGGCGGCCAGATGAGGCCCCGCCTTCTTGACGCCTGTTGTCATTTTCCGGTTCCGTCCGCCCGCCCGGCGGCGCCAGGATCGTCAAAATTAATCCGTTCCTTCTCGACGACCAGCGGCCGGTTCTGGACATACGTGAAAATGGCTCCGACATATTCACCGACAATACCCAGGAAGAACAACTGCACCGACCCGATAAAGCACAGGCCGATCAGCACCGGAGCCATACCGGCCGTAAAGGTATTCCAGAACACCAGTTTGGCTACGAGGTAGCCGATTCCCACGATAAAGGAAATGCCTGCCGCCAGGAAACCCAACAAGGTGGCCAGTCGAAGGGGTATCTTCGTGTAATTGGTAAATCCCAGCATGGCCATGTCGAACAGCGAATAGAAATCATTCTTCGTCCTGCCGTGAAGGCGTTCAGGCTGGGTGTACGCAATCCGGTGAATGTCAAACCCGACATCGGTAATCAGGCCTCTGAAATAGGGGTAAGGCTCCCTCAGGCTCCGCAAGATATCCATAACGGCCCGGTCGTAAAGCCCGAACCCTGTAAACTGTTCCAGCATTTCAACCGCCGCCAGTTTTCGAATGGCTTTGTAATAGACGCCTCGCAACCGGTACATGAGGGGGTTTTCATCGCTGCCGGTCTTGACGCCGACAACAATCTTGTAGCCTTCCTCCCACTTCCTGATGAAATCCCGGATCAGTTCAGGCGGATCCTGAAGGTCAGCCACGAGGCAGACCACCGCATCACCGCCTGCTTGAAGAAGGCCATAGTAGGGCGACCGGATATGCCCGAAGTTCCTGGAGTTGACGATAATCTTGATCCGCCGATCTCCCGCCGCCATGGCCTTCAACCTGATCAATGTTTGGTCTCTCGAACAATTATCAATAAAGATGTGTTCATACGCATAGGAGGGCAGAGTTGCCATCACCTCCCTGACGCGACGGACCAATTCCTCCACATTGCCTTCTTCATCGTAGCAGGCGGAAACAATGCTGATTGTCTTCATAAGAAAATGTCCTTCCGGGTTCACTCCGGTCACGCCAGCGACTTCATCCACTCGCGAATGGCCGGCAGCACCTGTTCGCGCAAGTCCAGCACGTGTTTTGCCATCTTCCCCGCCCCGCCCGTCAGGATGCAGGTGAGCCCCGCGCCGGTATTCTTCTTGTCCCGGCCCAGGGCCAAACACAAGGCTTCCCCGTCAATCGAGGCAAGTTCCCGCTGGTAGGGCTCATAGTAGGGGCGCAGAACCGCATCAATCTCCCTGAAGTGTCCCGCCGGCGCCAGACCCAGCCGCTCCGAGATAAAAGTCGCGGTCGACATTCCGAGGATGACCGCGATCCCGTGGGGAATCGCATAGTGCGTCGTGGATTCATAGGCATGCCCGAACGTGTGGCCGTAATTCAACACGTTGCGGATACCCCGGTCGAATTCATCCTGTTCGATAAAGGGTTTCTTAATCCGCAGGGAGTCCAGGATCACCGGCCCCAGATCGGCAGGATCCTGTGGCGGCGTGCTCAACCGGGCGCGCAAGCGGGCCCATTCCGGCTCCCCGGCAATCAAATGAAGTTTGATGGCCTCCCCGAGTCCCGAGCGGATTTCATCAGGCGACAAGGTGCGTAACACCGAAAACGCCAACCCCACGTGATGGGGCGGATAGAAGGTGCCCAGCTGGTTCTTGAAGGCGCCGATGTTCAGCGAACTCTTGCTTCCGATGCAGCTGTCGCATTGGGCAAGCAACGTCGTGGGAACCAACTCCCAGCGAAGCCCGCGGTGCAGAACGGAGGCGATAAAACACCCGATGTCCTGCAACACCCCTCCGCCCACGACGCAGAGCGTGGAATTCCGCCGCACCCCCCGTTCGATCAACCGGCTGATGAGCGGAGCCAGTTGCTCATAGGATTTCTGCTCTTCGGTGGCCTCGACCGTCATGAGCCTGCCGCGGGCAAGCGCATCTGAAAATGCCTGCGGATAAAGTTGCGCGACACGGCTGTCGGCAAGCACATGCACATCCCCCCCTGAAACGGCCCCCACAGCCGAGGCCAGATCGGGCATGAGCTCGACCCCGTAGGAATGACTTTTACTGGCAATTTCGAGTTCCATACCGTTATCTCAGCAGAAACCCACCATCCACCACCAGCGTCTGCCCGGTCAGGTAGGTATTCTCGTCCGACACCAGAAACGCCGCCATCCGCGCCATCTCCTGCGGCTGGGCAAGGCGTCCCACCGGAATGGTCCTGATAATCTCCTTGAGATCCTCGGCGGAATTGTTCACCCGCGTCAGTTCCGTCTCCACATATCCCGGACACAGGGCATTGACCAGGACACCACGTGGCGCCAATTCAAGGGCCAGCGCCCGCGTCATTCCATTAAGTCCGGCCTTGACTGAGGAGTAGGCCAGACGGCGTTCCCTTGTCACCATGCTGAAGATGGAACTGATATTGAGAATGCGCCCCCATCCGCGCTCGGCCATGCCGACGGACAGCCGCTGCGCCAGTTCAAGGGGCGCCGTCATGTTCACGCGGATCATGTCGTCCCAGGTTTCAGGCCGGAGCCCACCCAGGCCGGCCAGCACATTGATGCCGGCGTTATTGACCAGGATGTCCACCGGGCGCTTCAACCTGTCGCAATAGTCCTTCACCGAGGCCCGTGACGCAAGGTTGAGCTCCTCCCGTGTCGGCGCCATCACCTCGGCCCCCCGCTCCTTGAAAACATCAGCGATCGCCGCCCCGATGCCGCGGGAAGCACCCGTCACCAGCGCGATCCTTCCCTTCATCCGTAGCGGCCCCCGGCCGCCTCGATGGAAGCCTTGTAGCGCTTCTCGAGCATTTCAATGCGCTGGTCGTCCTCGATGGCAATCAGCCGGTAGTAATCCCGCTTGTTCTTCAGCCACATGAGCTCGAACCCGACGGCCTTGAGAATGCCCTTGTCCCCGTCGGGGTTCAGGGCTTCGGGGCACTTGAAGATCACCTTGCGGGTCTCAAACCGGTCCACCAGACCCGGCAGTTCCCGGAGAAAAGGCAGGGAGTGCGCCGATACGCCGCCTCCCACGGCCGTTCCCAGTTTGGCGGCCTTCGCCAACTTGAACAAGTCCCGGGTGTGATCCTGGACAACGCGACTGTTGATATCCTCGCGCGTCAGTCCCATCGAGCCCGTCAAATCCACGCGGCCCATGACCACGCCGTTCAGCATGCCGATTTCCGGAAGTTTCAGCATTTCGCCGAAATTCCTGCAGCCTGTAATCGTTTCGATATTCACCGCGAAATCGATCTCGGTCCGCTCGCTTTCCGGGAATGCCAGCTTGGTGGCACTGAGAAACTTGTGCAACGCAAATGCGCTCTCGATCATCGGGGCGACGAGCCGTTCAACCCCGATCGTGCGGCATTCGTACATATCCCTGACCGCCTCACAGCCCCCGATCTTGATGGTCAACCCGAGACCGGACTTGTCACACACCTCCTTCAGGCGCAGCATTTCCTCCAACCGGGTCCCTTCGGCTTCAAATTCGGCCTTGATCCCATTGACAAAATGGTTCTCCTTGAGATCAATTAATGCGTCCACCATCTTCCGTTCCAAAATATTCATCGTCCGCTCCTCTGTCTTGTTGCAGATCCTATTCGACTGACTTCACGTAGAGATTATCCTTCAACTCCGACCGACTCAAGAAAGGAAACATGTCCTCTAATGGCGGCGACACAATGCGTCCGTCCGGCAAGGTCCTGGCCGCAAGTTTGGGCTCAAACCCCTGATCAGGATCCAGCATCACCTCGCACAGGACTGGATCCGTGCCGGACAGGGTGTGCCGAATGGCAGAACTGAAATCACTCCCCGCCGCCCGGCAGGTCCTTAGCCCGAAAGCCCTGCCCAAGCGCTCGAAATCCGGGAAGGACAGCCCGCTCTCAGCACTTTCGCCCGTTAGGCGCCTGAAAAAATTCGCCTGGCTCAGCCGGATCGAAAGATAACCCGAGTTGTTCAACACAAACAGTTTCACCGGCCAGCCATGCAGCGCCAAGGTCTGCAACTCCTGGAGGTTCATCATGATACTGCCATCCCCCTCCAGGCAAACGACGCGCCCGCCTCCCCCGGCAACTGCGGCCCCGATGGCGGCAGGCAACCCGAACCCCATCGACGCATCGCCGGTATTGCAGAACACCCGCTGCCCCTTCCGGATGACCGCCGCTTGAAATCCGATGACATTGGCCGACCCATTCCCGCACACGACCGCATCCCCCTCGGATAAGGCCGCATACAACTCACTCATGAAGTGATAGGGATTGATCAAGTCTCCGTTCAACTTCCGGTGATGCGGCTGCACCACGGGATACCGATTCACCCGCTCCTTCCCCCAGGCCAGCCATTCCTTGAAGGCTCCGACCGGAGAGGTCCGCTTCTGGAGACAGGCCTGGAACCGGGGCAGGAACTCCTTGAGATCACAGTGCACGGGCAGATCAATACTGACCGTCGGCTTCCTGAATTCCGCCGCGTCCACATCCACCTGGATCTTGTATGATTCACGCGAGAACGATTTCCAATTGTAACTGACCTGCCTGAGGCCCAGCCGCGTGCCGAGGATCAACAGCAGGTCGGCATTTTGAACCACAAAATTCCCAGCCCGGTCGCCGAGGTCGCCGGGCCGGCCGCAATAGAGAGGGTCGTCGGACGCCATCATGTCGATGCCTGTCCAGGCCGTGACCACGGGAACGCCAAGCCTCCTGATGATGTCCTCGAAAATCGCCTCGCCTCCGGATTGCCGCACCCCCTTGCCGACCATGATCACCGGACGACTCGCCTTCCCGATCCGTTCCGCAATGTCCCCGCAAATCCGGTCGAGATCCTTTCCGCCTTCGGAACAGGTCTCTTCCACTGGCTCATATCCGGGCAAGTCCCCGGGAATCTTGGAGGCCTGGACATCGATGGGGATATCCAGCCAGCAGGGGCCTTGACGTCCTGTGGTTGCCAGATGCAGGGCTTTTTCAAGATGATATCTGATCGTGGCCGGATCCTTGACCAGCGCGGCATACTTGGTGATGCCTTTCGCCATGCTGATGATATCCGCCTCCTGGTCGCCCAACTGCCGCACGTGCAGCTCAGGATAACTCGCCATGCAGGTTTCCCGCTTGACCTGCCCCGATATCACAAGCATGGGAACGGAATCCGTCCACGCCCCGAACACCCCGTTCAGGGCGTTGATCCCGCCGGGGCCCGTCGTGACATTGACGACCGCCGGGCGAGCGGTCATCCGGGCATATCCCTCTGCCGCCATGGCGCAGGCCTGCTCATGATGATTCATCACCACCGTGAGGCCTTCATGATGTCCTAACGAATCGTTCAGGTGCATAGCCCCACCACCGGTCACCATGAAGACCTGCGTCAAACCATGATCCACAAGAAACTGCGCCACATAATCTGAAAGTTTCATCATGAGGGTCTTCCGCGGTGATAAGCCAGGGTTCTGCGTATGGACTCGTTCAAATCTACTCGGGCTCGTAATCCCAATTCCCGCTCCGCCCGCGAGACATCCGGAACATATCTGGCGGGAGGCCGCCCCGGCTGCGCGGCCCCCTGAATCTGCACCGGCAGGCCGCCAGCCTGTTCAGCCACTGAACGGGCAATCTCTGCAATCGTCCGGCCATCGCCGCTCCCGACATTATAGGGTCGGCAGGAAGGCGCGCGGAAGAGGAGGGTCCACAACCACACGGCAAGATCGGCGGCATAAAGGTAGGAACGGTACGGAGTGCCATCCCCCTGAACCACAATGGGACCACCACGCAAGGCATCCCCTATGAAGTTCCCGACCGCAAAGTGCGCGTCAAGCGGCAGATGCGGACCGACAAAGGCAAAGCAGCGCGCAATCTTGGCGTCCAGACCATGCTGTTTGGAATAGAGGCAGCACAGCATTTCCGCCACCCGTTTTCCCTCCCCGTAGGCAGACCGTGAATCCAGGCAGTCCGGCCCGCCGCTGTACTCTTCGGTCAGATGGGTCACTTCAGACGGCTGACGCCCATAGACGGCCCCCGAACTGGTCAGCAGGAACTTCTCCGCCCCTGACCGCACTGTAAAATCCAACACCCGCCGCGTTCCCTCAACAATCGTGTCAAACATCAGCAGCGGGTGTTCGGTATTTAATTTTTCGCTCGCCTCCGTGGCCGCATGGATGACATAGCCGAAGGGACCCTCAGGAAACTGGAAATTTCGCACATCCCCCTTGTGGCACACGATCACCGGATGCCGTGCAAGGCGTGGCGCTTTCCTCATGAAAGCCTCGGGATCCCGGGTCAAGACAACCGCCTCGGCCTTTAGCCCCAATTCATCATTCGCCCTGATGAAACTCTCCAGCAGCCAGCAGCCGAAAAACCCCGTCCCTCCCGTTATGAAGATACGCCTCCCGCGAAGCTCCTCCCAGAGCCCCTCCGTGCGCACAAGGACGTCATCCAAATCATCTTGAATCTGATCAGTCATACTGTATTTCACAGACCCTCTGATTTTGCATCATTCACCCTGGCAAATAAACAAAGAATATTCACCTTGCACCAACCGGCATCAAGCAGATGCTCCTCGGCATACTGAACCCGAAACCCTCCCTTATCCAGAAGCGTACAGGCGGCCGTCATCGAGAACGCATTGATATGCTCATGCATTCCAATAGGCAGCAGAGCTCGATTCATGGCCTTGTGGACCAATGTCCGCTTTCTCAGGAACCCGGCCTGTTTTCTCAGCGCAAAGCGCAGCGCTGCATGACGCGGGTACTCGGAAGGAATCTCAAAATAGAACAGGGCATCCCGTTGGCCGAGATTCCGCAGATCCTCTACAAAAGCCACGGGGTCTGAAACATGCTCCAGCACATTGCTGTTCATAACAAAGTCATACTTTCGTCGCCGCAAGTCCGCATCAGACGAAATCGCATGGACGCCGGGGATCGGCTTTACTCCCGATATTTCATAGACAAACTTTCGGGCAACTCCAAACGCCACGCCAAAGAAACGACCATCGTCCCCGCCATGATCTAATACCAACGTGTCCTCACTGGCATGCCAATTGATTTTGGAAAGCAGCTCATCAAGGTGATCCCTGCGTCGCCCCTCCAATATCGGGTTGCTTTTCAAGCACTCATTTGCCCTTGTGTACCCAGGCTCAAATTGCTCCCTTTGCAAGCAATAGGTCTCTCCCCGATAGTCGTTATAGAGGGCCGCCATTTCATGCCCTTCTGGCCTGATATCGTAAAACATGAAATGGCATTCCCGGCAATGCATGACGTGGACAGGGAAGGACTCCCGCTGCCAAATCCGGTGAGCAATGAAGGGAAAGACCGGACAATCCATTACATCAGGGCGTTTATTCCCACACAAAGGACATTGGCTTATTATTTTCATTTTCAGAAAGTCGAGGGAACCCCTTCCGATACATATCTCGTGATCTGCACCTGGGTCAATTCCCGGGCGACATTCCCGCCACCTTCATGAACCTTTCTGTACCACAAAACCGTCTCTGCAAGGGTTCTGGGAAAATCCCATCGAGGATTCCATCCCAGAATGTGACAGGCTTTGTCCGTCGCCAAATGTAACAGGGCTGCCTCGTGCAACGCCTTGGGATCCGAACGATCAACCCATCGCCCGGCCCAGTGCCTTAAAATCTCCTCCACAAGACAGCTGACAGAACGATTGGATGACAGAGAGGGACCAAAGTTAAAAGGGGCCGCGTAGGAGGTCAGGCGCGGGATATCGGACGCGAGTCCTCCGTGTAATTTCATGCCAAGCAGTAAATAGCCACTCAAGGGCTCCAGGACATGCTGCCAGGGGCGTGTGGAATTGGGATTGCGGACCGCTATGGCTTCTCCCCTGGCCAGGGCACGCATGCAGTCCGGCACGATCCGGTCCAGCGCCCAGTCTCCCCCTCCGATGACATTTCCCGCACGGGCCGACGCCACGGCCACGAGGCCTTTCCTCTTCTCCCCCTTCGGGACTTCGCGTGAGATTCGTTCCTGGAGCCTCGCAGGATTGAAGAAGGAATTCCGATAGGACTGGATCACCAGTTCCGCGCAGGCCTTGCTGGAACTGTAGGGATCATAGCCGCCCAGGGGATCCGTTTCCTGATAGGCGTGCTCCTTCTCCTTGTTCTCATAAACCTTGTCGGTCGTGATCATCACGGCCGCACAAGGCCAGTCGGCATCACGCAGCGCATCAAGGACGTAGGCCGTCCCCATGACATTGGTCTCATAAGTCTCGATCGGCTGTGAATAGGAAAGCCTGACCAGGGGTTGCGCGGCCAGATGAAAGACCAAGTCCGGCCTGACCTCATGAACGACGCGCCTCACCAGGTCACGGTCACGGATGTCCCCGATCCTGTGGTCGCACCGGTTGGCCAAACCCAGCTGATCAAACAAGGCGGGCACCGTCGGCGGAGGGAGCGCCAACCCCGTCACCTTCGCCCCCATCATCAGCAGCCACTCGGTCAGCCAGGACCCCTTGAAGCCGGTATGACCCGTAACGAGGATACGCTTGCCGTTATAGAATTCGCCGAACACGTTATTCATGTTCTACCAAGTCTTCCAAGGCGCTTTGCCTTCCTGCCAGAGACTTTCCAGGAGGCGGACATCACGCAAGGTATCCATGCATTGCCAGAAGCCGTCATAGCGATAGGCCGCCAGCTGGCCATCCGAAGCCAGTTTCTCCATCGGATCCCGCTCCCACAGGGTTCCGTCACCTTCGATGTAGTCCGCGATTTCCGGCTGCAGCACGAAGAATCCGCCATTGATCCAGCCCTCACCCGCCTGGGGTTTCTCCTCGAACTGCGTGACCAGGTCGCCTTCAAACACCATGCTCCCGAACCGGGCTGGCGGACGCACCGCGGTCATCGTCGCCAGCCGCCCGTTGCGCTTGTGGGCCTTGATGACCTTCCTGATGTCCAGGCTGGTGACCCCGTCGCCATAGGTCGCCAGAAACGGCTCGGGCCCGATGAACTTTGCCGCCCGCTTCAAGCGCCCCCCCGTCTGGGTCGTCAGGCCGGTGTCCAGCAGGTGAACCGTCCAGTCCTCGCTGTCGCCCTGATGCACCTTGACCTTGCCCTTGTGCATCTCCACCGTCAGGCTGCGGCTGCGGTACCTGTAGTTGACGAAGAAGTCCTTGACGACTTCACCCTTGTAGCCCAGGGCCAGGACAAATTCCCGGACCCCGTGCGCGGCATAGATCTTCATGATATGCCACAGCACCGGCAGGCCGCCGATTTCCACCATGGGTTTCGGCTTCAACACGGTTTCTTCCGACAACCGCGTCCCCAATCCGCCGCACAAGATTACTGCTTTCATATCAACTCCTGCTTATTCCCATGCATCAACGCAGATACAGTTCTCCGCCACACCGCGCCCCTTCAACTCAGGCCGAAACGCGGACAGCATGGCCGGCGGACCTGCGAGGTAATATACGGCGGACTCACCCCCAACACAATCCCCGAGGGCAGCGAGATTGATCCGTCCGGATTGAAGCCCTGCGCTCGTTCCCCGTGCCTCCGGAGAGGACCCGGGCGGAATCGTCTCGGCAAAGCCAATCGCGCGGAAGTTCGGCGCCTCCCGCATCTTGTCGCACAGGCCCTGCCAGCCCAGCAGCAAGTCCGGCGACCGCGCCCCATACAATAAAACAACCTTGTTGGGATGGTCGGCGGACAATCCGTCAATAAAGGCCTGGAACGCCGAAATCCCCGTTCCCCCGGCAATCAGGACCGCATCCTTGCCGCCCTGAACCACAAACTCCCCATACGGCAGTTTCACCCACACCCCCCGCCCCGCCACCAGCTCCTGCTCCATGCGTGTGGTGTAGACTCCCTTGACTGAATAGATGATCCGCAACCGGTCCCTGTCCTTCGGCGAGGACGCGATCGAGAACACCCGGGATTCGGGCCAGAACCCCGAAGGGTCATATTCGTCCAGCGTGAAATGCAGGAATTGTCCGGGCTGAAATACCGGAACTGTCCGTTCCGGCCTCAAGTCAACCGTGTAGACTTGATCCCCATGATTGTCCACACGCTCAACCCGGCATCGTATTTTCCGAACCATGCTCATGTTTTCAATCCCCCGCCCTGTCAGGCGCGGCTGCGAAAGAAGTCCTCGAACGTCGTTGCCACATAATTCAAATGGGCGTCCGTCAGACCGGGGTAGACGCCGATGAAAAAGGTGTTGCTGGTGATTAAATCGGTATTGTCCAAGTCGCCCACGATGCGGTTGGGGATGCCCTCAAAGGCCGGATGCCGCAGGAGATTGCCGCTGAACAGATTGCGGGTTTCAATCTTCCGGCTCTCCAGGAACTGGGTCAGCTCGTTCCGGGCAAACCCGGCATCCTGCCGCACCGTGATCGGGAAGGCGAACCAGGCGGGATCGGAGTGCGGGGTGGCGTGCGGCAGGATCAACCGGTCGGCCCACTGCTTGAGCAGGGCGGAGAGGGTTGAAAAGTTCCGCTTGCGGGCGGCCACGAATCCGTCCAGCTTCCCGAGCTGGGCACACCCGATGGCGGCCTGCATGTCGGTCACCTTGAGATTGTAGCCGATATGGCTGTACACATACTTGTGGTCATATCCCTGCGGCAGGGTGCCGAACTGCTGGCTGAACCGTTTCCCGCAGGTATTGTTCTCCCCGCCGGCGCAGTAACAGTCGCGCCCCCAATCCCGGAACGACCGGGCAATCCGGGCCAGCTCATCGTCCTTCGTCACCACGCAACCTCCCTCACCCATGGTGATATGGTGGGCGGGATAGAAGGAATGCGAGGCCAGATGCCCGAACGAGCCGGTCGGCTTGCCGCGATAGAGCGAACCGAGCGCATCGCAATTGTCCTCAATCACCCAGAGGTCGTGTTTCCCGGCCAATTCCAGAACGACATCCAGATCGAACGGGACCCCCAGCGTGTGCGCCATCATGATCGCCCGGGTCTTCGGGCCGATGGCCTTTGCCATCCGGTCCGGGATGGCGGTGTAGTCGCCCAGATTGACATCCATGAACACCGGCACCAGGTTGTTCTGCAGGATGGGCGCCAGCGTGGTCGGGAAACCCGCCGCCACGGTCAGCACCTCATCCCCGGGCTTGAGCCTGCGCGCCCCCAGTTTAGGCGAGGTCAGCGCGGTCAGCGCCACCAGGTTGGCGGACGAGCCGGAATTGACCAGCAACGCATTGGAAACCCCGAGCCTGTCGGCAAAATCCGCCTCGAATTCCTCGGAATAACGCCCGGCCGTCAGGAAGAAATCCAGGCTCGAGTCGACCAGGTTGCGGATCTCCGCGGCATCAAAGACGCGACCGGCATAGTGGACCAGGTCCTGCCCCGGCACAAAGGAACGGTTCCCGAATTTGGCTTCATGATATTGTTCCACCAGGTTCAGGATGTGTTTTCGAATATCGTTTGCTTGACTCATAATGCCCAGCCCGTCTGCTCGTTTCGCCTATTCAACTTCCTGCGGCTCCGCTCACGCCTCCCGCCGTCCGGAGGTAAACACCGAACACAAGACCCACGCCGAGAGGGATGCCACGCCCAGCACACCCACCACCTGTAACAGGGTCTCATGCCACCTCATCACTCCCAGCCAATATCCCGCCGCACACAACGCCAGAGGGATCATGATCTTGAAACGGCGCTGCGCCAGTTCATAGTTCAACATGATGGAGACGAAGTTGAACGGGATCAGTGCCAGCACCATCCCTCTCAGGATCTCCACCTGCCCGGGTTGCGCCTCGTGCGCCAGAACCCGCAGCATCAGCCCGGGGAACGCCAGGCATATGACGCTGACTGCGGCAACAATCACGCCCGAGACCACCATCGCCTTGTTGAGCGTGCGCCGGTTCGCCGCGGAGGATTCGCCGGCCGACGTCACCTTCGGAAACATCACCGCCGCCACCGGGCCGGGCAGGAAGAAGATGATACGCGCCACCATGGCCGCCTTGGCAAAAACCCCCGCCTGCTCGCCCGAGAAATAGTATTTCACAAACAGCACATCGGCGCTGGACAGCACCCCGAAGGCCACATAGGCGGCCATGTATCCGCTCATGTAGGAATAGACTCCCGCCGGCCGTTCTGCCGCCTCCCGTCCGCGCCCCAGCACGGACCGGCATACCAGGATTGAAAACAGCATGGTGGCCAGCAAGCCCACTCCATGCGCCGCGAGGGCGCCCGAGGGACCCAGTCCCAGCATCACTAACCCCATCCCGGCCAGCAACCGCAACACCGGCACGCCCGTATTGATGAACGCCAGCCATTCAAAGGCCTGCATCCCCACCATGGCGCCGCCGGGTACCGCCCCCAGCAGCATCACCACCATCGTCGCCGCCACCACAACCAACGGGCCCGGTGACCCCAGCTTGAAGGCCTCCATCAGTTCCTGACGCCAAAGCAATACCGCCCCCACGCCCAACACGGCGGGCAACAACAGGTCGCGCCCCATGGCCGCCATCATGGCCTTGACCTTGCCCTGCTCCTTCCGCCCCATCATGAGCGAGGTGAAATGGGTGACCGTCCCGCTCAACGCCCCCAGCGGGGTCCCCATCAGCATCAGCGCCCCGAGCAGGGCCGAAAGCACACCATAATCGGCGTTGGACAACCCGCGCACCATGTAGATCTGGAAACACATGTTACAGATGTTCCCGAACTGCCCGCCTATCAACAGCATCAGGCTATGCGTCACGAGATGATCACTCTCCACCCCCTCCGGATGCAGCCAGGGGCCGAGAAAACGGTCATAGAAGCGAACCACCGGGCTGAAGGGTGAATAGATGAGCCTTAGCCGGGTCAGGGCCAGCATCATCTCCGTCGAGGCTTTCCCGACCTCGATCTTGGATCCCTCCACATCGTGCCAGACGGTCGGGATCTCCCGGATATCGTACCCCGCCCTGCGCAACTGGAACAGCAGATCCACATCAAAAGCCCAGCGGGTAATACCGATATGGGGCAGGATGGCGCGGACCGCCTCGCGTTTCATCACCTTGGCCCCGCACTGCGTGTCGGTCAGCCGCAGTCCGAAAAGAAGGCGCGTCATGAAATTAAAAAACCGGGAGGCCACCTGCCGGCGGAACGGTTGGCGCGGACTCACTTGCGCCCCCTTGGCCCATCTCGACGCAATGATTCCCCCGGCATCACCTATCTTGTCCGCAAGCTCCTGGAAAGCCTCCGGCGGGGTTGCCCCGTCGGCATCGACAAACCCAATCAATTCACCTGAGGCGGCCCGGAACCCCACCATCAGGGCCCCCCCCTTCCCAATGGGGCCCGGCTCGTTAATCACCTTCAGGCAGGGGAAGCGGACCGCATAGTCCGAGACCACTTGTCCCGTCCGGTCTGTTGTGGCGTTGATGACGACAAGGAATTCCACCTGAGACCCGTAGCGGGCGGAAAAAAAGGGCAGATAGGCCTCCAGCATGGGACCAATCCGGCGCTCCTCATTGTGGGCGGGGATGACTATCGAAAGCCGCATGGGCCGCATGATGCCAGAACGGGGTGCCCAGGGACAACAAGAAGTTTCACCGCGAACCCGTAAATTACCGCCACTTCCCGGTTATACGGAGGCCGCTCAGATACAGCAGCTGACGGAACCCGTTGAAGATCTCGAAGGGAGGAATCTTTGAGGCCCCGGCCATGTACCGTGATCCGGTCACAAAATCAAATCCTTCAATCGCGCCCAGCAGGCGGGGAATGTCGCCCGGGTTATGCGAAAAATCGGCATCCATGGTGACCAGCATCTCGTAGTGCCGGTCTTCGGCATATTGCATGGCCAGCTCATGGGCGCTTCCAAGACCCATTTTTCCGGGGCGGTGAATGACCGAAAGGCGGGGGTTTTCCGCCGCCAGTTGATCCAGGAGCTGGCCTGTGCCATCAGGTGAATTATCGTCCCCGACGAGCAGGTCATATCCTGGGTCAAGCCCCAGGATATGACGGCATAACGGAACGATATTATCGCCCTCGTTATAGGTCGCCGTAAAGATCAGTGTCGCGTTCATGAAAATGGTGGAATACCAGTCCCTCTATCCCACCCTTTCCGTGTTTACGCTCCCATCCGCTGCTTCAGTCCTTCCAACTCCTTCTTCAGGGCCGCGGGAAGCTTGTCGCCAAACTTATCGTAATAGGCGCTGATATCAGCGATTTCACCCTTCCATCCCTCGGCATCCACCGACAGCAGCTGCTTGATATCCTCGGGTGTCGTCTTGAGGCCTGACAAATCCAGGCCGTCCTGCGCGGGCAGGTTGCCGATGGGGGTCTTGACCGCCTTGCCGACGCCTTCGACGCGTTCGCAGATCCATTTCAGGACGCGGCTGTTGTCACCGTAACCCGGCCACAGCCACTTGCCCTCGGGACTCTTGCGGAACCAGTTCACGAAGAAAACCTTCGGCAACTTGCTCCGGTCGGTCTTGCCGGCCATCGCCAGCCAGTGGGCGAAGTAGTCGCCCATATGGTACCCGCAGAAGGGCAACATGGCGAAGGGATCGCGGCGCAGCACGCCCGCCTTGCCGAGCGCCGCCGCCGTGGTCTCCGAGCCCGTCGAGGACCCCATGAACACGCCGTGTTCCCAATTGAAGGCCTCATTGACCAGCGGAATCGTGGAAGGCCGCCGCCCACCGAACAGGAAGGCCGAGATCGGCACACCGGCGGGGCTTTTCCAATCCGCGTCAATCACCGGGCACTGTTCCGCGGGAGCCGTGAACCGCGCATTCGGATGCGCCGCCTTGCGCCCGCAGTCGGGCGTCCAATCCTTGCCTTCCCAGTCAATCGCCTTGGCCGGAGCGGGAACCCCCATGTCCTCCCACCAGATATCGCCGTCGGGTGTCAGCGCCACGTTGGTGAAAATGGTGTTCTTGACAATGGTCTTCATGGCATTGGGGTTCGACGCGTTCGAGGTTCCCGGCGCCACGCCGAAGAAGCCCGACTCGGGATTCATCGCAAACAGGCGTCCGTCCTCGCCGACCCGGATCCAGGCAATGTCATCCCCCAGGCACTTGACGGTCCACCCCGGCAGGGACGGCTGCATCATGGCCAGATTGGTCTTGCCGCAGGCGCTGGGGAAGGCCGCGCAGACATAGTGTTTCCTGCCCGCCGGCGAGGTCAGGGCCAGGATCACCATGTGCTCGGCCATCCACCCTTCCTTTTTGGCAATCGAGGAGGCAATGCGCAGGGCCAGGCATTTCTTGCCCAGCAGCGCGTTGCCGCCGTATCCGGAGCCGTAGGACCAGATCGCCTGCTCCTCGGGGAAATGCACGATGTATTTCTTCGTGGGATCCGGCTCGCAGGGCCAGGGGACATCCTGCTGGCCGGGCTTGAGCGGGGCGCCGACCGAGTGCAGGCACTCCACGAAACTGCCGTTGGCGCCCAACTTGTCGAGGACCGCCTTG
>CAYOQM010000008.1:0-3703 GCA_964406065.1 uncultured Verrucomicrobiota bacterium | reverse complement strand
CCGAGTCGGTCAGCTCAATGCCGATCTTGGCGATGGGCGAGTCCAGGGGGCCCATGGAGAACGGAATCACATACATGGTGCGGCCCTGCATGCACCCCTTGTACATGGCGGCCATGAGCTTCTTCATCTCAGCGGGATCAGCCCAGTTATTGGTCGGGCCGGCTTCCTCCTTGGTCTTGGAACAGATATAGGTCCGGTCCTCCACGCGGGCGACATCGCTCGAATGGGAACGGGCCAGATAGCAGCCGGGGCGCAGTTTCGGATTAAGCGGGGTAAAGGTTCCGCCTTTCACCATGCCCTGGCAAAGCCGGTCATATTCGGCCTGTGAGCCATCGCACCAGACAATGTTGGCCGGCTGGGTCAGCTTGGCCACTTCGTTCACCCAATCAATCAGCTTGCGGTTCGCGGTCGGTTCAGTCGCCATGGTTGTTCTCCTCGTGTTTTGCCTTATCATTCCGCCCATCATGGGCGGAAACTCAGAGCCGGGGTGTTTCTGAAAACAGTCCCAACGCCCCGAAATTTGGGCGCGCAGTCTAGTGAGGGGGCGCTGGAATAACAAGTCAAAACAATACCTGAAAAATCGCTTTATAAATATTTCCTTGCAATAAAAGGGTGCATCGCCCCGTCATGGAGTGTATTACTTATTACCTTGTTTTATGAACCCCGCGTTCCAATCTGGTTATTTTGTCCATGTCCTGCTGGTGTCCGGCCTGTGCCTGGGCACCGGATGTGCCACCTTCCACCATGCCCGCGAGGTCCAGAATGGCGAGCACACCGTTCCGGGCGAGCGGCTGCTGACGGCCCGGGAGGCCGGGTTGTCGTCGAACAGCGTGCTGACGCTCGACCGGGCGTTGGCGATCTCGCTGGCCTATCACCCCTCCGTTTTCCAGGCGCAGCAGGCCCTTGAGGCGGCGACGGCCCAGGTGTACCAGGCCCGGGCGGCCTACTGGCCCCAGCTCAGCGCCAGCGCCGGGGAGACCCGCTCCACCGCCAATACCGCCGGCGCTCCGGAAAGCCACCACGCCGCCAATTCCTTCAGCGGGTCGCTTGGCCTGAACCTGCTGGTCTATGACTTCGGAAAGACCCCCGCGCAGGTGCGGCAGGCTTACGCGCGGCAGCTCGCCGCGGCGGAAGCGCTCCGTTCCGCGCGCAGCGACCTGGCCTACAGCGTGCGCACCGCCTTCTACACCCTCGGCAAGAGTCTGGAACTCAGCCAGGTATCGGAGGATGCCGTGCGCCAGTACAAGGATCACCTCACCCAGGTTGAATCCTTCCGGGAAGTCGGCCGACGCACCCGCTACGACCAGACCAAGTCAGAAGTCGATCTGGGAAATGCCCAGCTGAACCTGATCCGGGCGCAAAGCGATGTATCCAACGCCCGGGCCGCCCTGAACCGGCAGCTTGGGTTGACGGAGGAACCGGGCTATACGACCCGACCTGATGATCCCGCCGCGTTTCCCGCCGCCACCGCGGAAAGCCTGATGGACTCCGCCCGGAAGAACCACCCCGGGCTGCGGCGGCTGCAGATCGAGGAACAGGTCGCCAGCGCGGCCGTGGACGAGGCGATCGCCACCCTCTACCCCGAGATCGGACTCCAGGCCCGCTACGGACTGACCGGCGGTCATTTACCGCTGGTCTGGAACTGGTCGGCCATGCTGCAATCCTCCCTGCAACTTTTCACCGGCCACCGCCAGACCTGGGCCATCACGGAAGCGGTGACCCGGCTGCGCTCCGCGCGCTCAAAGGTGGCGGATCGCGAGCAGCAGATTTTCGAAGACCTGAAAAATGCCGTGAATCAGCTCATCAGTTCGCGGCAGCGGCTCTCGCTGACGGAGCTGCTGGTCCGGCAGGCTCAGGAGAGCCTCGACCTGGTTAATGAACGGTACAGGATCGGGGCGGCCACGGCGGTGGAAGTCACCGATGCCCAGGTGGCCCTCACCGGGGCGCGGGCGGAACAGGTCAAGGCAAAATTCGATTACCAGGCCGCGGTGGCCCAAATCAAACACGCGGTAGGCGGGGAATAACCATGAAACATTGGATCATCGGGTTGGTGGTGTTGGCACTGGGCGGCACCGGCTATTTCGGTTACAGATACTACGCGGCGGAAAAAACGGCCGAGTCCCGTTACCGGACCGGGAAGGTGGAGCGCGGTGATGTGGTCCAAGTGGTCCGCGCCACGGGAACGATTCAACCCATCCGCATGGTGCAGGTGGGAACCCAGGTGAATGGACCCATCAACAAACTGTATGTGGACTACAACTCGCGGGTCAAAGCAGGCGACCTGGTGGCCCAGATCGACCCCACCACCTATGAGGCCCGGCTGGCCCAGGACCAGGCAAACCTCGCCCAAAGCCAGGCCACGGTCGAACAGACCCTGGCCAAGTTGACGCAGGCCGAGAAGGAACTGGAACGAGCCAGGAAACTGACTTCACGGGAAATGATCTCCCAGGCGGACCTCGAAACCGCCACCGCTACCCGCGACGTGCTGACCGCTCAGCTTAAGGTCTCTCAGGCCGCCGTGGCACAGGCCGAGGCCTCGCTCCGGCTTTCCAGGGCCAACCTCGGCTACACCACCATCCGGTCGCCAGTCGACGGCGTCGTAATCAACCGCAAGGTGAGCGAGGGCCAGACCGTGGTCGCCAGCATGACCGCCCAGACGCTCTTCCTGATCGCCACCGACCTGCGGAAAATCCAGGTCGAGGCCAGCATTCCCGAGGCGGACATCGGCAACATCGCCCTCGGCCAACAGGTCGCCTTTACGGTCGATGCCTTCGACATGGCCTTTACCGGCTCCGTCACCCAGATCCGCATGTCGGCGGAAACGGTCCAGAACGTGGTCACCTACCCCGTCATGATCCAGGCTGACAATCCCGACACCAAACTGTTTCCCAGCATGACGGCCGACATCGTATGCGAGGTGGCCCGGCATGAGAATGTCCTGAAGATCCCGAACGCGGCCCTGCGGTTCAAGCCGGAAGAAACACCCGACAAATCCGGCGGCACCGCGGCCATGGAACGCAAGGACTCCCGGAAGACCGGACCGAAGACGGAGCGGGGCCCCAAGGTCTGGATCGAGAAACCCAACGGGGGCGGCGTCAAACCGGTCTTCGTGTCGCTGGGGATCACGGACGGGGCTTTTACGGAACTTAAGCAGGCCGGACTGCTGGCGGAAGACCAGGAGATCGTCACCGGCCTCCTGACCCCGACCGACACCGGCAAAACGGTCAATCCCTTCACCCCCCAGGTCCCCGGCAACGCCCGCCGGGCAACCCGCTAGCCCATGCTCATCACGCTGCGCCAGATTTCCAAGGTGTACCACATGGAGGAGGTGGATGTTCCCGCCTTGCGGAATGTCACCACTGACATTGCCGCCGGCGAATTCGTGGCCATCATGGGGCATTCAGGCTCGGGAAAGAGCACGCTCCTGAACCTGCTCGGCTGCCTCGACCGGCCCGACAGCGGGTCCTATGTCCTGGACGGTGAGGAGACCAGCCGACTGGGCAGCGACCAGTTAGCCCTCATTCGCAACCGCAAGATCGGGTTCGTCTTCCAGAACTTCAACCTCCTGGCGCGGACCTCGGCGCTTGAGAACGTGGAACTCCCACTCTATTACGGACCCCACATTTCCGGCGCGGAACGCCGTGAACGCGCCCGCTCCCTGCTTATCCGCCTGGGTTTGCAGGACCGGCTCGGGCACCATCCG
>CAYOQM010000007.1:8275-26431 GCA_964406065.1 uncultured Verrucomicrobiota bacterium | reverse complement strand
TAGGGGCAGTCTTTGTCAATTCATCGCAGGAAACTTCTTCGCGCCAAACCACCGATCTTACTCCCTCCATGGATCGGGAGGGGTTCATCGAGAACCGGGCCTTTATTGAGATGAGGGACCTCGTTCGCACTGGCCTCGAAATGTTGGCTTATTCCACAGAGCGCAATAATATCATTGTTCGACTCAAGACGAAACTAAGTAAGGGAGTAAAAATAATTCCCTACGAAGCAGGGATATGTCCAGACAAAGGACAGAGTTACGAACGCCAAATCGCCACTTGGCTCGAAAAGACGCTAAAGGCTGAAGACATTGCATTGATAGCTTGCGATAAAGAATTGGGAAGTTACGACAAAATGCCGGGACTCTCGGCAACAGCGATAACGACAGTTGCGCGTGAAAAGGGTGTTCCTTGTTGTCAGTACTCACGCCAGCCTGCAGAAGGCGGGCGTGACTTTTCCTCATTTGAACGCCTTCGCCGCTGGGGCTCAGATGAGATCACTCTTGAGGGAGTGGATTTAAATGGATGGGTTTTGCAGGTCGCGGCACTCTTTAACGGATTCGAAAGTATTCGTAAGGCGTATCCGAAGGTTGCAGCTTCCAAAACCCCGGCCTCCGCACTTGCTAGGATTCTTGAGC
Source organism: uncultured Verrucomicrobiota bacterium (assembly GCA_964406065.1). Taxonomy (GTDB): domain Bacteria; phylum Verrucomicrobiota; class Kiritimatiellia; order CAIKKV01; family CAITUY01; genus JAABPW01. The sequence goes on along the minus strand of CAYOQM010000007.1, from coordinate 25,795 downwards.
ATGCGGAAACCGAATCCCGCATTGCTCTCTACGGATCTGGTGATCAGAGCTTTCTGGTTGAAACCCTCGCCGTTTACGATGAAAAAAAGAAACCGGACCCTGTTCAAGTTCAAATGCGAATGACGCGAGTGCTGGGTAACTGGCTATACCTGTCCATTCTACGTTTCCCTGGAATTTTGGTCAACCAGGTTGCTGCCGCAAGTTACCTGAATGTCGCCCCTGCTTTCTTTGCTAAGCCTGCAGTACAAGGTCTCTTCACTGCAGCGCGTTACAAGGGGCCGTTTGCTGAATTGCGCCCTTGGTGGTGGCGCCACTCCCTGGATCAAGTTTTAGAGAAGGCTGGATGTAAAGACGGCCTGGCACTGGCAAAAACACATGTTAAGACCGCCGCACCGTGTCTCGACCCAGCCACAAACGAACCCGCAGGACTCTACTGCATGATAACAAGAGCGCCGGTAAGTGCCGCCAACTCACGTGGTGGCATCAGTTGGTTCCCATCTGGAGCAGATTTGGCACGTATTCGTAAAGACAAGTTTGATCAAATCACAGCACTGGTCGGGATGTATTGAACGGAGCCGGACTATGTTGTCAGTCGGAAGAGTCAGGCAGAAGTACGTAGACTGTTTAAGCGAAACTGTCGGGTGGCTCAACAATAAAGGATACTCGGTGTATCCGAAAGACTTTCGGATATTAACGGATCTAACTGCGTCGGGTGACATCAGTGTAAGGACAGCTCAACCATTCCATCTCAGAGACTGGCCTTTCAGAAGTAACAGCTCGAATAAACTCGATATGCTGGTTTCATTCATTGAGATACTTTCCCAGAATAAAGAAACGTGCATCCGTACGACGACAAATGTCACCTACTTTCGCGTCGAGGGAAAATCAGCCATAGCAATCGAGAGTTTGCACTATGACTGTAACGTGCCGCCAGGGGCGCAGCATCCGATATGCCACGCGCAAAACAGCCATCGCCCAGTTGAGTCGCCGCCTGACTCCTTCACATGGGAGATTAAGGACAATGCACTTCAGGATCGCTGTCAGTGTGTCCGCGTTCCGACGGCATTTATTAACATGCCCGGCGTTTTCACAATTCTCGCTGCAGATCATATGTCCTCAGCACATTGGAGCGAGTTCATGGCGCATTGCCTGAAGCGTTTTCAGAATATTCCGGGACTCGGCAATCACGCTTTGGTTTCAAAAACCATCCCGAAAGAATGCCTTTCTGCCTGGGCCTGGTACGAAAAATAACCCACGCGCACGTTTTCCAAGACGAGGGCTGTCCGACCTTAGCTTTTTGCCGCACGGTCTTTTGCCAATTCCCTTGCCTGAACGATCAAGGCGACTATCCTTGCCTGCTCCTGCTTCCATACCGTCCCGGCCTTGCCGGTGGGCCCTGGAAGGGCTTCCAGCCCCTTTAGAGCCTCTTCCAGCAATTCCCCAGGTTTCTTGGGCTCATTCTCAGGCTGGCTCGCCTGCATGAGCAATTTAGGCATGGCGCTCTCAATCGCCTGCCGGAAGTCTTCCCGCCCCGGCCGGAAGTAGTGTTTCAACACCACATCGACGCTCTGGTGGCCCGTTACCCTGGTGACCAACTCCATGGGGACGCCCGCGGCTAACGCCAAGGTGATCCAAGTCACCCGAAAACTGTGAAAGTCCCGGACTGACCCCCGCCGTAATCCGACCTTTCGGGCCGCGCTCAAGTCTCCCAGTCGTTTTACCGCCCGATTCTTACTCGTCACTCGAAGCACCCTCAACCCACTCCGACGTTCAATTTCGTGCAGGTACAGAGATAAGGTCGACTTACTGTGGCCTAATTTCTCCGCGATTGCCGGTAACTTGCCTCCACCCACGTATGCCTTGAAAACGTCCGTCATAACCTCCCGTTTCGTGGCATCCATTGCATTATCCGGTATTTCGGCCAAAACCTTCAGCCCCCGCGTCAGGAGTTCATCGGCGGGGAGTAGGGGGCGGACATCAACTATGGCAGTGTCTTTCTCTTTCTCTTTGTCTTTCTCTTCCTGTTCCTTGTCGTCCTCCTTCACATCGAAAAATCCCGCGGCCTCAAGCAGTTGTTTCACCCGGTAGGTGATTCCGTGGGCATTTTTCAAATACATCTTCGCCTGTTCCGGAAAACAGTAACCTTTCCTGCCTGTCATGCCCTTCGTGGGGCCAGGATATGGTGCAATAGCCGCCAATTCTTTGTGGAGTATAGGAAACATCGGGATTTCGACTGTCTCTCCGGTCTTTGCGGTCTTGACCCGAACAAATCTCTCTTTCAGATCCACATCTTCCCAGCGGAGCAGACAACAATCACCACGCCGCATGGCAGTACACATCCCCGTAATGATTACCGGACGGATAAAAGGATCCTTATCAGCAGCCAGCAGAATGGCCTGAAGTTCATCCTGAGTAAAAGGCTTCCTGTGGGTTGTTTTCTCATCCGCCGTAATGATGCCGGCGAACGGATTCCGGGAAATGTTTGCCTTTTGGGATAGCACCTTGAATGCTGAGCGAAGCAAAATAAGTGCTGCGTTGAAAGTCCGCCCGCTGACCCCTCTTGCCTTTTCCCCGGCCATGAAGGCTTCTGCTATGGCAGGTGTCACATCCGCCAAGGTTTCGGCGTCCTTGTATTCCTTTTTGACAAACTTTACGAATCGTCCGAAAAGGGAATGCATCTCTTTGACATAGCGAGGGGTCCCTGTTCGTTTACGAGCAGACTTGTCCCATTCGTCGGCGAACTTTTCGAGGGGTATCGAATCAATCCGTTTCCCTGTGCGGATCTCATGGAGTTTCTGGATGTATTCTGAGGAATTCTTTTTTTCCTTCACATCCCGGATCATGGCGTCGAACTTCTCCATGGCCTTCCCCCGGGAGCGCTCGAATGCCTTATCGCTACTTTCCTGGCTGATCGATTCAGGCCGCTTACCTTCGATAGGGATCCGGAGGTTTACGCAATGAACCTTACCGCCCGCGTTATAACGACCATACCACCACTTACTTGTTTTTCGCATTTCCAGAGGCATGCCAGACCCTCCCGCCGAGATGATTTACGACTCAAACACTTCCGATTGAAGAGTGTCTCGGGCGGGTGGTAATCTTACCTCAGGAAACAGGAGACAACCGATGTCCGCAACGCCAAGATCGCTGTATCAATCCCACGAAAGCATCATCGGCGAAAACGGCTCATTTGTCAAACAAGTATCAAACATTTTGGCATAAAATAACAAAACAACCTTATTTATTGGATAATTATTAAAATGGTCTCTGCCTTCCAAGCAGATGGTCGCCGGTTCGAACCCGGTCGCCCGCTCCAAATATAAGCACCGAATCGGCCTTGACTATTCCGATGCCTGTTGGAATCCTGTGCGCCTACACAGGAGCCCCTATGACCACAATGAACGCCCGGGAACGCATGCTGGCTGTCATCCATCACCAACCCGTTGACCGCATCCCCACGGATATCTGGGCGACGCCGGAGGTTTGGACGAAGTTGCGGAATCATTTCGGGGAGAAGGCCGATATTGGCGCGGAACTCCACCTGGACAGTTTCGGAGGGGTGGGGCCCGAATACATCGGCCCTGCGGCGCCCCCAACCGCGGAGGGTGAGTCGGTGAATTGCTGGGGCATCCGCACCAAACGCGTTCCCCATGAAGGTGGCGCGTATGATGAGCAGAGTTTCTATCCACTGGCTGACGCCGAAACCATCGACGACCTCAGGAAATACCGGTGGCCCCAAGCCGACTGGTTTGACTACTCCAAGATGCGCGCCGCCGCCGCGGAGCAGGGCAAGGGCCGGGCCGTGATGTGCGGTTACATGGCGCCTTTCTATTACCACAACCTGCTCAGGGGACTCGAGCAGTCGCTGATTGACCCGCTGACCGATCCCGAGTTCACCCACTACCTGATCGGGCGGATCTCGGACTTCTTCCATGAGCATCACCGGCGGATGTTCGAGGCCTGCGAGGGCTTGATTGACGTGGCCCAGGTGACGGACGACCTCGGCAGCCAGAGCGGCCCGCTGATTGGCTTAGACTTATACAAGGAGTTCTACGCGCCGCACCACAAGCGCCTGATCGACCTCTGCCATGAGTTCGGCGTCAAGGTGTTTCATCATGACGACGGCAGTTGCCGCCCGTTCCTGCCCCTGCTGGTCGAAATGGGGATCGACATCCTCAACCCGATCCAGTGGACCTGTCCGGGAATGGACATGGGGGAGCTCAAGGCCGAGTTCGGGAAACGGGTGTGCTTCCATGGCGCGGTCGAGAATCAGCGCATCCTGCCCTTCGGGACGCCGGCCGAGGTCCGGGCCGAGGTGCGGCATTGTATTGATTCTCTCGCCTCCGACGGGACGGGCTACATCCTTGCCCCCTGCCACAACCTCCAGGTGAACACGCCCGTGGAAAATATCATCGCCCTGTACGACGAAGCCTGGAAATACGGAAAGATGAAGTGATCAGCGGGGAGTAGGGCGCTGGAATACCGGACACGGGAAAAGCAAAGGACAACAGACCATGACGCGCACGGCAGAACAAGCCTATCTCGTCAAGACGGCGGCAACGCGCGACGCACGGATGAAATGGTTCCGCGAGGCACGCTTCGGCATGTTTATCCACTGGGGCCTCTATTCCGGGTTGGGGCGGCATGAGTGGGCCATGTGGCAGGAGCGCATTCCGCTGACGGAATACGAGCCGCTGGCCGATACCTGGAAACCCAGGCCCCGCGCCGCCCGTGAATGGGCCGCACTGGCCAGGAAGGCGGGGATGAAGTACATGGTGATGACCACCAAACACCATGAGGGCTTCCTCCTCTGGGACTCGAAGATGAGCCACTACAACGCGGTCTGCCGGGGTCCCGGACGCGATCTGGTGCGCGAGTATGTGGACGCCTGCCGGGCGGAAGGGCTCAAGGTCGGGTTCTATTATTCGCTGATGGATTGGCATCATCCCGACGGCGCCGCATGTCAACACGATGAGGCCGCCCGCCGGCGGTTCTGCGACTACACGCAGGGTTGCGTGCGTGAACTGATGAGCAACTATGGCAAGATCGACATCCTGTGGTATGACATCTCGTGGCCGCTCAAGAGTCCCGAGGCGTGGGAAAGCTACAAGATGAATGCCATGGTTCGCCGGCTTCAACCCCGCATCATCATCAACAACCGTTCGATGCTTCCCGAGGACATCGGCACGCCGGAAGAGCGGATCCAGGCTGAAGGCGCGGGACGCGACTGGGAGGCCTGCATGACCTTTAACGGCGCGTGGGGCTATATGCCCACGCCCTCCGAGGACTATCTTTCCACCCGCAAAGTGCTGGACATGCTCCGCATGTGCACGGCTGGGCAAGGCAACCTGCTGCTCAATGTGGGGCCCAGGCACGACGGCTCACTTCCGGAGGAAGCGGTTGAGCGGCTCACTCAGGCGGGGAGATGGTTGAAGCAATACGGGACTGCCGTGTACGGGCCGGTGGACCGGGCCACGCTGGGTCTTCCCGAAAGCATGCTCGGAAACTGGTCGCGAAAAGGCCGGAAGCTGTACTTCTGGTGCCGGCAATGGCCGGGGCGCGAGCTGACCATCGGTGGCTTGAAAAGCAAGGTATCCAAGGTGCGGCTGTTCCCGGACGGCAAGCCGCTGGAGTTTGAGCAGTTGAACGATCCCCGGATCTTTTGCTCAGGCACCAACGAAAGGCTGGTCATCCGCGGACTGCCCGAGAAGTGCCCGGACCCGATCGCGCAGGTGGCGTTGTTGGAAATCACCGTCACGTCCGTCAGCGAACTCGGCATCGACGGGAAATGGGACTCCCCCTTCATGAGGTCATGGAAGGTGTCCGGGATCGTTGGCCGCGGGGCAGGCGTCGCCAAGGCCCCGCCGGTCAGCCTTAAACAGGCGATGGCCTGGCAGCCGATTGAGGCCGATCCGGGCGGATTTGTAGATGCCCACAACCGATTCGGCGATGCCGACGGCCTGCTTTACCTGGCGACAGAGATCCGGGTGTTTGCGGGCGGAACATGGAACATCCTGCTCGGGCATGACGGCGGCGTACGTATGTTCGTGGACGGGAAACCCGTTTTCAAAAACCTGCAGCAGCAGAATCCGGCTCCGCCGAGCCGGTCGGTCTTTCCGCTAACCTTGCGAAAGGGGACGCACGAAGTGGTGGTGGCTCTGGATACGGCCGGCGGCATGGGGTGGGGTATATTCCTCAGATTCCAGATTCCCATGGGCAGGAGGAACGCCGCAAGCAAGCCTGCGTTCCCCCTCTCGGTCCTGTAGCCGACTCGGGCATTCAGCCCCGATCACTCCGGAGGTGTGACCTGCCCGGAATCCGGGATGCCCCTGACGGCTGTTACTTCAGCAGGCTGTCGGCGATCTTTTCCGCGGCCACCAGGTTGTTGCTGCAGAAGTCGAGGTTCCACTGCGCCGGGTTGACCGGAGGAGGCGGCCAGCGCCCGTCGGAGTTCTGGCTGCAGATCAGGTGCTTCCAGGCCTGGCGGACCTTTTCCTTGTCGGCTGCCGTGACGGCCTTGGCCTCGGCCCGCTTGATCTTTTCCCGGACGCGGTCGCCGATGGCGTCGAATACCTTGGACGACGGCGTGGAGGACCAGGCTTCAGCATAGGCACCGTGCCACGCCATGCCGTCTTTCAGCACGATATTCTGCTTCAAGTGCGGCACGGTATCGATAATGTCCGAAAGGTTCACGATCTCGTGGCCGTGGTCCAGCATCCACTGGATCACGGTTTCGAGGCGGCCGAAGCTCTCGGGGATCGGATCAAAGCAGCTCGATAAGCTGTGATATTTCATGAAGTACCAGCCGGTGGTGCCGCAGTACTCGGCGTCCTCGGCATACACCACCAGGTATCCCTCGTTGGCCGCCGTGTAGCGTTCCATGATGGCGTTCATGTCGACTTTCTTGTCCCCCATCAGGTAGCACAGCATATGACGGCTGACGCGGTCCGTGCGCATGATTCCCGTCAGGCCCGGGATGATCGGCATGGGGAAGTGCAGGCTCTTGTCCGTCGGATTTACATGCTCATCCGTGAGGTCGGCGTAGACATGAGCGCGTTCGCCGGTGTCCTCGCTCGCCCGGACCTTTTCGTCGTTGCAGCGCAGGTAGGAGTCCCAGTCCACGAACATGGCGTCGAAGCCCGCGGCCTTGGCCATGCGCGGCACGTCGCGATTCCATGCGCCTTCGGGGTTCCACATCACGCGCGGCTTGACGCCCAGCACGTTCTGGTACGATTCCATGCTGAACTGCAACGCATGCACACCGTCCTGATACGGGTAGTTGGCCAGGATGCTGTGGCCGTAGGGTGCGCCGACGAACTCCAGCGATTTGCCCAGGATTTTCCGTTCTTCCTCGATGATGTGGGGGGTGTTTTGGGCCATGTAGTCCACATCCCAGCCGGCGTGCTCGATGTTCCACTTCAGTCCCGGGAAACGCGAGTTCCAGAACTTGATCAGGGCGCCGTAGCTGGTGTCGATCACCCAGTCCCGCCGCTCGATGGGCATATTCGAGTAGTTCAAATTACCGTGAAACAGGAAGGCAACTTTCATGGGTCTCCTTGAATGTTAGTGAATTTGATCCGCAAAAAGACGACACTCTATCCGCTCGAGGCGGAAAGTCAAGCCGACCCGAGGAGGAAAGTTGTAGCGGGAAATGCCGTCGCGAGGAAACCTTTACACCCTGCCCCCTAGGGTTGACATGAAGTGCTGCCGGGAAAGATGAAAAAGAAGGACGAGGGGGCGGGTTATTCAACTGCCAGAACTTCGCCCTCGCGCAGGATGATGCGGGCCAACTTGATACCCAGCTCGGTTTCATAGCGATTCACCAACCGCAGTTCTTGATCCGTCATCAGCGAAATCGCATGGCCTCTGGCGCCGGCGCGGGCGGTGCGGCCCACGCGATGGAGATACGCCTTGCTCTCGCTGGGGACATCCACGTTGAAGATATGGGTGACCCCGGCGATGTCCAGGCCGCGGGCGGCGATGTCCGAGGCGATCAGAATCCGGGTCGTCCCGCTGCGGAAATCATCCATGGCCTTCTTCCGCTCGCTTTTGTCGTAGGCGCCGTGGAGGTCGGAGGCGGGAAGCTTGTGGAAGACGAGTTTCCCGACGATGAGTTCGGCTTTCTCGTTCCGATGCACGAAGACGATCGCCCGTTCGGGATTCAAGGCGTGGATCAGCTTGCGCAGCAGCTCAGGCTTGTCGCGCTGTTCGCAGACGAGATAATGATGTTCGATATTGACGTTCACGGGGGCGGCTCCTGCCCGGATCATTTCCAGATCAGGCGCAAGGACCTTTGCCGTGGCTGAAGTGGTGTCATGCTCGGTGGCGGAGGCGAAAATCACCTGTCGGGTCCGGGGTGTGGCATAGAGGATATTGCGGACGGACACGAGCGACTCATCGGCCAGCAGGCGATCGGCCTCGTCGATCACCACGCACCGTACCGTTTTGGCATGCAGCTTTTTCATGACGATCAGGTCGCGGATGCGGCCGGGCGAACCGATTGCCAGGTGCGGTTTTTTCTTCAGCTTTTCAAGCTGGCGGGGCAGGGCCGTCCCGCCGATCAGGAGGATGGTGCGGATCGGCAAGCCCGCATTCTGAGCGAGTGCGGTGGCAACGCGCTGGATCTGGATGGCCAGTTCATGGGTGGGAGCGAGGATCATCGCCTGGAGTTCGGGAACGGCGGGATCGATCCCGCAGAAAAGCGGCAGGAGGTAGGCCAGTGTCTTGCCCGTGCCGGTCTCGGCGTTCAAGTAGGCGTTCTTTCCGGCGAGCAGCCTGGGGATGGCCGCCGTCTGGATGGGCATGGGCTCGGTAATCGCTTCCTTGCCCAGGGCCTCCGTCAGCGCCGGAAAAACTCCTAATTCAGTAAAGGTCATCATCGGGTTCCTTTGTTTATCTCAGTTTCACGAGCTGTCGTCGTGCGAAAGTGAAATCCAGTCGGGCCAGGATGAAATGGGAGACACGCTCCATGAGCTTCTCCCAGAACCTTCGGCTTCGGCGCCAGGTTCCGCGTCTGATTTCCCGGCAGTGCGTCAGGTGATCGTTGAAGATCAGGCGCGCCTCGTGCGCCAGTTGCCGGTCCTTGATCCTGACCAGCAGTTCGTAATTGATGTTGAGGCTGCGGGTGTCGAGGTTGGCGGAGCCGACATACACCACATCGTCGGCGATGATGAGTTTGCTGTGGAGGACTTGGGCTTCATATTCAAAGATCCGGATGCCGGCGCGAAGCAAGCGCTGGTACAGGGCGCGGCCGGCGTAACGCGCCATGGGGACATCCGTCATGCCCGCCGTGATGAGTTTAACATCCTGTCCGCTGCGCGCGGCCCGGGCCAGGATCCGCCGGATCCGGTAGGTGGGCAGGAAATAGGCCGAGATGATCCGGATGTTCCCGGCGTGGCGGAGGTCCTGCAGCAGGGCGCGCTTGAAGGCCCCGCCGTTCTGGCCGGGCCCGCTGGTCAGCACCATGAGGCCGGTGTGGCCGGTGTGGCGGGGGTGAATTCTCCGGCGCAGCGAATGGGTGATGAGGGTCAGGCGGCGATGCCGGACATCAGCAAGGGTGAACATCCGGTCAAAGGTGGCGGCGAGATCACGGGCCACGGAGCCGGAAAGTTTAAGCCCCAGATCGCGCCAGCCCTGCCGGACGCCGTCCCCGGTTTCCAGACGGGTAATATTGAATCCGCTCACGAAGGCCGTGTGGTCGTCACAGACGAGAAGTTTACGGTGGTCGCGGAAGGCAATGCGCTTGAGGGTCAGGGGATTGAATAACCGCACCTCCACCCCGCCGGCCTGAGCCTCGGCCCAGTAATGGGCGGGGAGGTCGTAGCTGCCGAAGGCATCCAGCAGGATTTGAACCCTTACGCCGCGCTGTGCGGCCTGGCTCAGGGCGTCACGGATCGCGTCACCCGGGTTGCCGGGGGTGTAGATGTACATTTCCAGCCGGATGGATCGTCCGGCTCGCGAAATAGCCTCAAGAAGGGCGGCATAGTAGGTGTCGCCGGTTGTCAGCCACTGATAGGATGGATGAGGGGTGTTCATGGTGCCATCTTCATGCCGGGTCAAGGTATCGCGATCTTGTTCCGGAAGCAACACCACACACCACACCCGAGAGGAGGGCGGCAAGGGCGACATCACGCCGCGAGGGCGCCGACGCCGGCATCAGAAAAACCCTGATGGCAAATCAGGGTTTTTCCGATTGTGCAAAATTCAAAGATTTCTCATTCTCGTGTTGTCAGTGGGCGAGATGGTGGCTGTCAGTAGCATGATGCCGCACCCCCCTGTGGCAGATGGCTCATAGCTGTTCCTCCGCATGTGATAGCAAGAGCGTCCGACTATCTCGCCCGCTGACTTTTATTTTCGGGCCTGCCGGATCCTTTACGGTGCTGCGCGCGACGCCTTGACCGCTCGCCATTCCCTGCCACCCTTGCCTTTCCGGTTTCTGTTCCGGCGTGGTGTAATGTTTGCGTAATTGCGGCTCATCCTTTATGATGCGACGCTTAATGGGGATGGAGAACAGCAGAGGAGACCATGGAATCATCGAACGATAACAAGGCGCCGCCGCCGGCGGAGCCCAGGAAAAAACCGGATTTAATTCCGCCGCCGAAATTTTCGCCGCGGGGTTTGTTTTTGTGGTTTGCCGTTGTCAGCCTGATGTTGCTGGCCTATCAGTACTATCGGGGTGAGCAATCGGTTATTCCGGAGATGAAATACAATCCGGACTTTGTCCAGCTTGTGGAGAAGGGGGAGATTCCGGAATGCGAGATAGTGGCCGAGATTTCAGGGAACCAGTACATCCAGGGAACCCAGAAGGCCATTGATCCGCGCACGGGCAAGCCCAAGCAGTTCAAGGTGGATGTCATGGTGACGGATGACATGCCGAAGTGGCTGCGCGAGCACGGCGTGAAGTTCGGGTTCCGCAGGGACAGTCCTTATTTCTGGCAGATTGTGTCCAGCGCCCTTCCCGTGCTGCTGTTGCTCGGACTGTTGTGGTTCATGTTCTCGCGCCAGATGAAGGGAATGGGGCAGGGGGCCCTGAGTTTCGGCAAGAGCCGCGCCAAGATGATGGCGCGCGACAAGAACAAGGTGACGTTCAAGGACGTGGCCGGAGTGGATGAGGCCAAGGAGGAAGTCCAGGAAATTATCGACTTCCTCAAGGACCCCAAGCGATTCCAGAAGCTCGGCGGGCGTATTCCCAAAGGGGTCTTGCTGATGGGGCCCCCCGGGACGGGCAAGACCCTGATGGCCAAGGCGATTGCCGGGGAGGCGGATGTGCCCTTCTTCAGCATCAGCGGTTCGGATTTTGTGGAAATGTTCGTCGGCGTCGGCGCCTCGCGGGTGCGCGATATGTTTGAGCAGGGCAAAAAAAGCGCGCCGTGCATCATATTCATCGACGAAATCGATGCGGTCGGGCGCAGTCGTTTTTCCGGCATCGGCGGTGGCCACGACGAGCGGGAGCAGACGCTGAATGCCCTGCTGGTGGAGATGGATGGGTTCGACACGCAGGAAGGGGTGATCATCATTGCCGCCACGAACCGTCCCGATGTCCTCGACCCGGCGCTCCAGCGTCCCGGCCGGTTTGACCGCCAGATTGTCATTGACCTGCCCACGCTTGACGGGCGCGAGGCGATCCTCAAGATCCATGCCCGCGGCATCAAGCTGAACACCGTGGTCGACCTGCGGCGTGTGGCCCGCGGAACGCCGGGTTTTTCCGGAGCCGATCTGGCCAATCTCATGAACGAGGCTGCCCTGCTCGCCGCGCGAGGGGGGAAGGAAGCCGTGGAGATTACCGACCTTGAGGAGGCGCGCGACAAGGTCCGCTGGGGCCGGGAGCGGCGCAGCCGCGTGCTGGATGACAAGGAGAAGAAGATCACCGCCTACCATGAAACCGGCCACGCCCTGGTGACGCTGATGGTGGAGGAGAGCGAGCCGCTCCACAAGATCACCATCATTCCGCGCGGCACCGCCTACCTGGGCGCCACGATGCAGCTTCCCGAGAAGGACCGCTACATGGAAGGGCGCCTCAAGCTCAACGGGATTCTCGCCACCATGATGGGCGGGCGCGTCGCGGAGGAAATGGTGTTCGGCGACATCACGTCTGGCGCCCGCAGTGATTTGAAGCAGGCCACCCGCCTTGCCCGGTTGATGGTGTGCGACTGGGGGATGAACCAGGATCTCGGCCCCCAGACTTTCGGCAACCACGAGGAGCTGCTGTTCCTCGGGCGCGAAATTTCACGGTCCCAGGATTACAGCGAGGATACCGCCCGCAAGATCGATGCCGAAATCAGCCGGCTCCTGCGCAACAGTTATGCCCGCGCCAAGATGATTCTGGAAACCCATCGCGACAAACTGGATCTGATCACCAAGTTCCTGCTGGAGCGCGAAACCCTCGATGGCCGTGATGTGGAGGATCTGATGAAACACGGACGGATCCGTTCCGAGGAGGAACGGCAGGAGCTCCCGGCTTCCGTTGCGGTGTCCGACGGTGCGGCGGGGCTGTCGCCGGCAGGCTGAGGATCGATCGGAGATGAAGACGGGCGGATCCATCGTGTGGCGTTGCCGGGAGCGGGAGATCCGCATCGGGGCGCGTCCGCTGGTGATGGGCATCGTCAATGTGACGCCGGATTCGTTTTCGGACGGGGGGCGTTGCCTGCCGGTCGATGAGGCGGTCCGGCGCGGGATTGAAATGGCCGCGCAGGGCGCGGATATGGTTGATGTGGGCGGTGAGTCCACAAGACCGGGGGCGGTTCCGGTTTCCGCTCCGGAAGAGCTGGCGCGGGTCATTCCGGTGATCCGGGAATTGGCGCGTGCCTTTGGGCCCAAGTCCGGGGTGCCGGTGATTTCGGTGGACACCCGCAAGGCGGTGGTGGCGGCGGCGGCGTTGGAGGCCGGCGCCGGTATTGTCAACGATGTGACGGCGCTGGCAGGGGATGCGGGCATGCCCGCCGTGGCGGCGCAGTATGGGGCGGGCGTGGTTCTGATGCACATGCGCGGTGAACCCGCCACCATGCAGCGGGAACCGCAGTACGCGGATGTGGCGGCCGAGGTGGGCGCCTATCTGGCAGGACGGATGACGACCCTGCTCACGGCGGGACTGGCCCTGGAAACGATGGCGTTCGATCCCGGCATCGGGTTTGGCAAGACGGTGGAGCACAATCTGGAACTGGTGGCGGGGGTGTCGCGATGGGCACCAGCCGGGCGACCGGTGGTGCTCGGGGTGTCGCGAAAGCAGTTTATCGGCCGGGTGACCGGACGGGAGGTGGCGGATCGGTTGGCGGGCAGTCTGGCCTGCGCGGTCTGGGGGGCGACCCGCGGCGCCCATGTGTGGCGAGTGCATGACGTGAAGGAATCAGTGGAGGCGGCCCGGATGGTGGCGGCCTTGAACAAGGAGACGGCGGCGTGGATTGGTTGAGTCAAATTGCCTGGCCGGGATTCGGCGGCATCGTCGAGATACTGGTACTGGCGTGCATGTTCTATTTCCTGCTGATCTTCTTCCGCGAGACCCGGAGCATCAAGGTGTTCCTCGGTCTTCTCCTGGTGTTGCTCATCGCTGTTGTGGTCACGCGACTCTTCCATATCTATACCTTGAACTGGCTGTTGCGGCAGCTCTCGGTCTATCTGGCACTGGCCTTGCTCGTGATCTTCCAGCCGGAAATCCGGCGGGCCCTGGCGGAAATCGGGCGGCAGCCCTTTCTGACGTCCCCCGTTGAGTCGCGCGACTATGTGGACAGCATCATCGAGGCGGTGATGCTCCTGGCCGAGCGCCGGCTCGGTGCCCTGATTGCCATTGAGCGCACGGAATCCACGCGGGCCATCCAGGATACGGGGGTGAAATTGGATGCCCGGGTGAATGCGGATCTGCTGGCAACCCTGTTCTTTCCCCATACGCCGCTGCATGACGGCGGCGTGATTATCAGCGGGAGCCGGATTGTGGCCGCGGGATGCCTTTTCCCGCTCTGCCAGGAACCTGAACTGAGCCGCGGACTGGGAACACGACACCGCGCCGCCATGGGGTTGACCGAGGAGACGGATGCCATTGCCATTGTGGTCTCGGAGGAGACGGGAATGATTTCCATCAGCACCCGAGGCCGCCTCAGTCGTGATTTCGACGAGGAACGCCTGCGCAAGTTTCTCGGGGGAGTTCTCCATCGCGAGCCGGCGAAAACCAGCCGCTGGACGCGAGCCCGGCAGGAGTTGAACCTGACGCCGAGCGGAATTGCCCAGACCGAAACACGCGCCCGGGAGGAGGATGCCCATGGACGGTAATCGTGCCCTTGTCCGCGCCTTCTTCACCCGGAACAAGCGGTTGAAGGCGTTGTCCCTGTTTCTGGCCCTGCTGACCTGGTACATCATTCAGGATACCATCAGCTTTGAGATCGAAATCCCCGACGTGCATCTCCTGATCCAGGTTCAGGACGGCATGGCCATCCTGAATCAGTCCGCCTCGACGGTGGATGTGACCCTGCGTGGCTCCCAGGAGGATATCCAGTTGCTTGATCCCCGCCGGTTGCAGGCCGTAGTTGAATTGACGGGGGATTCCAATCCGTTGCCCCGGACGATTCAGCTGACGCCGGCGATGATCAAGGGGGTCCGCGGCGCCCGGGTGATGGCCGTGCGTCCGGAAAGCATTCTGGTGACGCTTGACCGGCAGCATGAGCAGCGCGTTCCCGTCAAGGGCCGGATCATCGGGACGCCCCTGTTCGGTCAGGTGGAGTCGGTGTTGTGCGACCCTTCCACCGTCCTGTTGCGGGGGCCGGCTGCCAAGTTGAAGACCACCGACTGCGTTTACACCCAGCCGGTTGACGTGGACGGGCGGGTTGAAACCTTCCTGCGTCGCTGCCCGATCCAGGCGCCGGGCGACAACTGGGGCGCCAGCATGGATCCGGAAGATGTGCAGGTTAAGGTCGTCATCAGCGGACGATCCGCGGGGCAGCAGTTGAAAAACATTCCCGTCAACACGGTTATCGAGCCCGGGCATACCCTGATCATCGAGGTTGATCCGCCTTCGGTGGATGTGACCCTGACCAGCCGGTTGAACGAGACGATCGCCCCCGAAGGGGTTCAGATCCGGGTTTTCGCCGATTGCATTGGATTGAACACGCCGGGATCCTATACCGTACCCGTGCATGTCCACAGTTCGGGGGCGACCACGGCCGTGGCGTCACCGAATACAGTCAAAGTGACGGTCAGACTTCAGGGAGACAAGCGGTTATGAGACTATACAGGGTTCTGGCATTGGGGTTGACGGGCTGCGTCACGGCATGGGCGGGCGGAACCTCCGAGCCTCCGGCCGTCGTTGCGGTTCCTGTGGTGGCGGATGCGGCCGAGGAAGTCAGCGCGCTCATGATCGGCGGACGGGGAGCCCTGGGCGAGGGGCGTTGGCGGGAAGCGGTGGCGTTGTTTGAAAAGATCCGCGTCCTGGAGCCTTTGAATAACGAGGCCCTGTTCGGATTGAGTGTTGCCTATATCGAATTGAAACGCTTTGCCGATGCGCTGCCTCTGCTGGAATCCCTGGCCAAGGCGGTTCCAGACAGCCCGATGGTCAAGAATAACCTGGCCTGGACCCTGCTCCATGTGAAGGATGCGTCCGGCGTGAACACGGCCCGGGCGGTTAAGCTGTCCCGGGCGGCGGTGCTGGATGTGCCGTCGGATTACTCCCTCTGGAATACGCTGGGCGAGGCCTATTATGCGGCCGGCCGGTATGACAAGGCTCTTAACGCCGCGGAGAGCGGGTTGAGGCTGAGCCGTCTCGCAGGGATCACCAACTCACCCTGCCGGGAGCTCATGGTGCGTTGCCGGAAGGCGGCCGGTAATGCCGGACTCGATGAGCAGAACGGGGAAACCCCTTGAAAGTGCGATGAACACCCATGGCTGAAACCCCCTCCAATGTCAGTAGCAGCGTTCGCGAAGCCTGGAGCATTGTCCTGCTCGCGGTGTGTGTGATTCTTTTTCTAAGCCTGGTCTCCTATGACTGGCGCGATATTTCCCTGCTGAGCCAGCCGGTCAACTCACCGCCGGCCAATTTCATCGGGCCCGGCGGCGCCTGGACTGCCTTCATCCTGTTCGAATCCTTCGGGCTGGGATCCTATTTGATCCCGCTCTGGTTCCTCGGATTTGGAATCGTCATGATTTTTCATGGCATTGAGCACATTCGAGCCAAATTGAGCTGGGCCGCGCTGATGATGATGACCTTCTCCTGTTTTCTGGAATTGCATGCCGACTGGTTTTCCTCCTTCCTTGCGGCCTGGAACCTTGGTGCCGTGGGCGGAGTGCCGGCCCAGTTGTTGTCCCGTTTTTTGGCGGTGCATGTCCTGGGGGATGTGGGTGCCAATATCCTGATCGTGGCCGTCTTCCTGGCCGGCTCGGTGCTCTTCTTCGGATGGGACGCCATCCTGCGGTTTGCCGCCTCGCTTCACGCCAGATTGGGGGTTCGCCAGGATCGTGATATGATCGATCCCCAGAAGCGACAACCGGCGATCAAGCCCTGGAAACGCGAACGGCTTGAACGCGTGGCCGCCCGGGAGGAAAAACGGATTGAGGAGGATGAGCCCGAGCAGCGGGAGCTAATCGTCATTCCTCCCGCGAAGGAGCCGGCGTCCCGGATCCGCGAAAAACCACCGGCTAGTTCCGAGGGAGACAAAAAAGAGGCGGTCAAGCCTCTGCCCGCGCCTGTTCCCAAACCTCTGCCCGTGGCAAAGCCGGAACCCAGGCCGGTGCCTCCTCCCGCTCCGCCTCCCCCGCCTCCTCAGGTCGGTGACTATCAGCTTCCGCCCTTGTCGCTACTCACCGAAGTGCCTGCCAACCGGCAGGGCGCCATGCCGGCGGATACCGAGGCAACGGGCCGGATTATAGTTCAGACCCTGGAGGAATTCGGCATCAAGACCGAACTCAAGACGGTTGAATGCGGTCCCACGGTGGCGCGGTACGAACTCATTCCCCCGCCGGGCGTCAAGGTCGAGAAGATCGCCGGGCTCAGCAACAACCTGGCCCTGTCGTTGAAAGCTTCCAGCGTCAGGGTGCAGGCGCCGATCCCGGGCAAGGGCACGGTGGGCATCGAGGTGCCCAATATCTCCACCAGCACCGTCTACCTGCGCGAAATCCTGGAGTCCGCGCACTGGCAGCCACACCGGATGGAAATACCCATCGTGCTGGGCAAGGACGTGGGCGGGAATGACTTGATTGCCGATCTCGCCACCATGCCGCACCTGCTGGTGGCTGGAGCGACGGGCTCCGGCAAGACCGTGTGCATGAATTCCATTCTGGCGGGACTGTTCATGTCGCGGACCCCTGATCAGCTCCAACTCATGCTGGTGGATCCGAAGATTGTCGAGTTTTCGGTGTATAACCATCTGCCCCATTTGCTGGGCGCGCGCAACGAAGTCATCACGGATCCCAAGCGCGTTGCGGGCGCCCTGCGCTGGGCCATCACGGAAATGGATCGGCGCTACAAGATCCTGGCCAAGGCAGGCGTCCGAAATATCAAAACCTACAATGCCCGCCCGATCGAGAAACAGACGAGCCTGTTCG
>CAYOQM010000007.1:5405-8265 GCA_964406065.1 uncultured Verrucomicrobiota bacterium | reverse complement strand
GCCTGTTCGGGGAGGGCGAGGATACTTCCCGGCTTCCCGACCGGTTGCCCTACATCGTCATCATCGTCGATGAACTGGCGGATCTCATGCTGACGGCCCAGGCGGAGATCGAGAACTACATTGCCCGCATCGCGCAACTCGCGCGGGCCGTTGGGATTCACATGATCCTGGCGACCCAGCGGCCGTCCGTGGATGTCATCACCGGCACCATCAAGGCCAATTTCCCGGCGCGTATCGCCTTCCAGGTGGCGCAGAAGAATGACAGCCGCACCATTCTGGATGCCAACGGGGCGGATAAACTTCTGGGCCGCGGCGATATGTTGTTCCTGCCGCCCGGCGCCAGCAAGCTGATCCGGGCGCAGGGTGCGCTGACCTCGGACGAGGATGTCCGGCGTATCGTGGAGTTTATCAGGAAACAGTGTCCCGCTCCCGTAGCGGAAGAAAGGGTAGAGCCCGCCAGGCCGGCGGCAAAGCGGACGGAACAGTCTACCCCTGTGCGCGCAGAACCGGCGGCGTCCGGCGGCGCCCCCGCCCCGAGTTTCGACGACATGCTGGCCAAGGGGGGTGACGATGCCGTGGATGACCAGTTGATCGAGATGTCGATCCAGATCATCCGCGAAACCCGGCGTGCCTCCACCTCCTCGCTTCAGAGGCGGTTGCGTATCGGCTATACCCGGGCGGCCCGGATCATGGATGAATTGGAGAAACGCGGCATGGTGGGACCGGCGCGCGGATCGGATCCGCGGGAAATCCTCATCGATATGGACGGGGAAATTCCCGACACGGTTTCATCAGAACAGGATGGGCAATCATGAATGAACTGCTTGTACCCCGTACCCCCGGTGCCGCCTTCAAGGCGGCACGGGAAAAACGCAAACTCACCATTAGAGAGGTGGCTGACGCTACCCGGATCAAGTCCCATATCATTCTGGGACTCGAACACGATGACTATAGCGCGATTACCGCGCCGCTGTATGGCAAGAGTTTCATCCGGCTCTATGCCGCGCACCTGGGATTGGATCCGGAGCCCCTGATTCAGCACTACCTGGATTACCATGCGCGGTCGGTGCGCCCGACCCTGAAGACCGAGATGCCGTCCCCTTCGGTCGTGAATGACGGGCTTCCCCAGCCCTCGCCTCTGGCCCGGTTCAAAGAGTCGAGCGACTCCGCCCTCACGAATATGACCAATTCCCTTGTCACAGCGGCGCGGGATGTGTTGCAGGGACTGGTCGGGGCGTGGAAACAGATGAAGTCAGCCGGACAGAAGATGTCGGGGGAAAGCGTCAGATCCATACGCGAAAGGATGTCCGACTATTCCGAGCCGATTCCTGTGGGACGCTATGCCGCCATTGCCTTTGCCGTCCTGGTGGTGATCATGCTTGCGGTCATCGGGGTGACGTGGTTCTCCGGCAGCAATGAGGAGGCCGTCGTACAGCCCTCCGTGAGGGAGCAGGCCCCCAAAATCATCGTCTCGCGGCCGCTCCGGCTGGCGTCTCCCCCGCCAGCGCCTTACCTTAAGTTGAAGTGACGGCATGACGGGAATCCCATGATAGCTTCGTCTCCGTCGTCTCCCTCGGTCGGGTTCATCAGCCTCGGCTGCGCCAAGAATCTGGTCGACTCCGAGCATATGGCCGCGGTGTTGCGCTCGGAAGGTATCGGCCTGGCGTCATCGCCCGAAACGGCCGATGTGGTTCTGGTCAACACCTGCGGATTCATCGGGGATGCCAAGACGGAATCCATTGACGCCATCCTGCGCGCCTGTGCCTGGAAGCAGTCGGGTGCATGCAAGGCGGTGGTGGTGGCAGGGTGCCTGATTCAGCGCTACAAGAAGGAACTCCAGCGCGCCATTCCCGAGGTGGACGCCTTTATCGGGTTGGACCAACTTCCGGAAATCGGACGCCTGGTGCGCCGCCTGGCTCTGGGCGAGCACGGGATCCTGACGGTGTCAGTGGTGTCGCGGAAAATATTCAGCCCGCTGCCGTCGCGTCTGGTTCTGACCGGCGGACCGTTTGCCTACCTCAAGATTGCCGAGGGGTGCAACCATCGGTGCGCCTTTTGTGCGATTCCCGGCATTCGCGGCCGGTACCGCTCCCGATCCGAGGACGATGTGGTGCGCGAGGCCGAAACCCTGCTGGGGCAGGGGATCCGCGAGTTGAACCTGATATCGCAGGATACCACCCGGTACGGACAGGATCGAAAGGACGGGGCGAGTCTGCCGCGGCTATTGCGCCAGCTTGGCAAGATCGGCGGCGATTTCTGGATCCGCCTCCTGTATGGACATCCCGCCTACCTGACGGATGAACTGTTGGATTGCATGGGGGCCGTTCCGCAGGTGTGCCGGTATCTCGATATTCCCATCCAGCATGCGGATGAGCAGGTGTTGCGGGCCATGCAGCGCCCGGGCGGGGCTCGGGCCGTGCGCGACTATCCCGAACGGGCGCGGGCCCGGTTGCCCGGAGTGGTGCTGAGAACCACTTGTCTGGTCGGGTTTCCCGGGGAGACCGCGAGGCAATTCCAGGAACTGATCCGGTTTGTGCGCCATACGGAATTTGATCATCTTGGCGTGTTTGCCTTTTCGCCGGAGGAAACAACGATGGCGGCAACCATGAAGGGGCAGGTGTCCGCATCCATAGGAAGGCGACGGAGGGATCGCCTGATGACGGTTCAGCAGGAGATCGCGTTCCGAAAGGCGTCCGTCAGGCGGGGCGAAGAGGACGTTGCGCTTCTGCTCAAGCCTTTGCGACGGAATGGCTGGGAGGCGCGAGTGCGGGGACAGGCTCCTGCAGTGGATGGCCTAACGCGGGTGAGTGGGTGTGGCGCCGCAGCAAAACCCGGCGACCGGGTGCCCGTGCGCCTTGGA
>CAYOQM010000007.1:0-5395 GCA_964406065.1 uncultured Verrucomicrobiota bacterium | reverse complement strand
GAGGAGACCTTTCCCCGCGCCCGGGAGATCGCCGTGCCCGTGCGCTACACGGGGGCGAGCGGATATGACATGAAGGCCCGGGTGATATGAACGTAGACAATGTCAGGATTGTACTGGTGGGTCCGCTCTATGGTGGCAATGTCGGCTCCGTCTGCCGGGCCATGGCCAACATGGGATTGTCGGACCTCGTGCTCGTGTCGCCCTCGCCTGCCTTGAACCATGCCGAAGCCAGGATGATGGCCGTGGCGGCGGAATCGATTTTCGACGCTCGACGCGAAGTGGCGGAGCTCGAGGAGGCCGTGGGGGATTGCGGATTGGTTATGGGGACGACCGTCCGTCCGGGGCTTTATCGCCAACATGTGAAGACGCCCAGGGAATGGGCCTCCGCCATTCTGGCCTCCGCCGCAGTGAGAAAGGTTGCCCTGGTATTCGGACGCGAGAACAGTGGCCTGACCAACGAGGAGCTGGCCATCTGCACCAATCTCATCCAGATTCCGTCCTCGCAGGAGTATCCCTCTCTCAATCTTTCCCAGGCCGTCATGGTCTGTTGCTACGAGTTGTTTGTGGCATCGGGAACCTTCGAGCCGACGCTCGAGAAGTCGCCGGAATGTCCCACTGCGACCCGGGAGCACATGTTCACGATGTGGCGCGACATGCTGTTGGATATCGGATTCATGAACCACCAGCAGGCGGACCACATGATGCTGGGACTTCGACGGATCTTCTCCCGGACTCCGCTGACGACCGATGACGTCAACATTCTCATGGGAATCGCCCGGCAGATGGAGTGGAAAGCCCGTCAGGTCGGGGCCGCGACGCACACGTCATGAGTGCGCCGACCTCGAATGTGCAGCGGCTGACCGAGGGCTCGGTCTGGAAGGGACTGATGAGCCTGGCGGGGCCGATGTTCATCAGCACCACCCTGCAGAATCTTCAGAGTGTGATCGGGCTGTTCTGGGTGGGCCGTCTGGGGTCCGATGCGGTGGCGGCATTGGCCATGAGCGGCACGGTGCTGATGATGCTCTTTCCGGTGGTGATGGGGCTGTCAACGGGCACGGTGGCGGTGGTGTCGAGGAGCATGGGCGCGGGACATCCCGCCGAGGCCGCTGAGGCGGGCGGGCAGTCGCTGGTGGTGTCGCTTATCTGCGGCGTGGTGGCGGGCGCGGCCGGCTGGTACTGGGCTGGCGATATCTGTCGGCTCCAGGGGGCGCAGGGCGAGGTGGCGCGCCTGGGAACGCAATACCTGGGCATTTCCTTCCTCGGCTGCTCCACCGTTTTCCTGATGTTCATCGGCAACAGCATTCTGCAGGCGTCAGGCAACACGATGATCCCGATGGTTGCGATGGTGGTGACGACGGGTCTCAACCTGGTGCTCGATCCCATATTCATTTTCGGATTGCTGGGGATGCCGCGGTTCGGGGTTGAGGGGGCGGCCCTGGCCATGGTGCTGGCGCAGGCCGTGGGGGTCGTGATTGTGCTCAAAGCGCTGGCGGAGGGGAAGAGCGGGGTGCGGGTGGGGTGGGCGGAATGGCAATTCCGACTGGAGCCCGCATGGCGCCTGATGAAAATCGGCATTCCCAGTTCCGGCCAGATGCTGTCACGCAGCCTGATGAGCGTGGTATTGATGCGCATCGTCTCGGGCTGCGGAATGGCGGCCGTGGCCGCCTACGGCATCGGGGTCCGGTTCCACATGATGGCGATGATGCCCGCCTTCGTCCTCGGTAATGCCGCCGGGGCGATTGTGGGACAGAACCTCGGGGCGAAACAGCCGGACCGGGCGCAGAAGGTGGCCTGGCTGGCCACGGGTTGCGGCGCGCTCATCCTGCTGGTGTGTGCGGCGATTCTCATGCTTTTCGCCGCCCCGCTGATCCGGGTTTTCGACGACAATCCCGATGTGGTGCACATCGGGAGGAACTATTTGTGGGTGGCTTCCTTTTTCCACGTCTTCGCCGCGCTTTCCATTATCCTCGGTCGGGCGCTTCAGGGCGCGGGCGACACGGTGGCGCCGATGGTGACGACGATTATCGGGTTATGGGGTGTCCAGATTCCACTGGCGCTGTTCATGGCCCGCCATGTGACTCCGGCGTCCGACGGGATCTGGTGGTCCATCGCCATCACCCTGATCGTTAACGGCCTGATGGTGGGAGCCTGGTTCCTCACCGGCCGCTGGAAGCACAAGCGGGTTTAGGGCGGAACTGCCTATAGGCTGTCGACCTTGACCCAGGATTTCCGCTCGATAGAAAGTTCCACGGCCTCGAGGATCCGGCAACAGGCCACGCCGTCGTTGAAATCCGGACAGGCCGGCTTGTTGTGGGAAATCGCCTCGACGAATTCGTACAGTTCATGCACGAAGGTGGTGTCGTAGCCGATGACATGGCCGGTGGGCCACCAGGCCTTCATGTAGGGATGCCGCCCCTCGCTGGCCTGGATCAGGCGGAACCCCTGCGTTCCCGGTTCGTCCTCCGCGTTGAAGTACTGGAGTTCATTCATGCGCTCGAAGTCAAACCGGAGGCTGCCCTTGCTGCCGTTGATCTCGAATCCCATGTCGTTGCGGTGTCCCTGGGCGAAGCGCGTGGCCTCGATCTGGCCCAGCGCGCCGTTGTTGAACTCGATCAGGAACAGGGTGGCGTCGTCAACGGTGACCTTGCCGCGCGGGGCGCCGGTTCCGGCTTTTCCGGAAAGCCCTTCCATCCGCTCCACGATCGGGCGTTCCTTGATAAAGGTCCGGCTGGTGCCGGTCACGCTGGCGAATTCACCCACCAGGTAACGGGCGGTGTCGATGACATGCGCGCCCAGGTCGCCGAGCGACCCGGAGCCCGCCACCTTCTTGTCCAGCCGCCACACCAGCGGAAACTCGGGATCGACGATCCAGTCCTGCAGGAACCGGCCCCGGAAGTGGTAGAGGGTGCCCAGTCTGCCGTCCTGGATCATCTGCTTTGCCAGGGCGATGGCGGGGCAGAACCGGTAGTTGAAGCCCACCTGGTGCTTGATCCCGGCCTTGTTGGCGGCGGCCAGCATCTCGCGGGCGTCCGCCAGCGTCAGGGCGAGCGGTTTTTCGCAGAAGATATGCTTGCCCTCGGCGGCGGCGCGCAGCGCGATTTCCTTGTGGACATTGCTCGGCGTGGTAATGTCCACAAGGTCGATATCCTTGCGGGCCACCAGTTTTTCCCAGGAGGTTTCGGCCGATTCCCAGCCGAATTTTGCGCGGCTCTGTTCCACCCAGGCGGCATCCCGTCCGCAGATGGCCTTCATGCGGATATTGGCGGAAGGCTCGAAGAACATGCCAACGCGCTGCCAGCCGCTGCTGTGCGCCTTGCCCATGAACTTGTAGCCGATCATTCCGACATTCAAGGTGGTCTTCATGGCGGTCTCCGTCGTTAACCAGTTCCGTTACGGCCGGGTGGACTTCAAACCACGGGGTTGGCGATGAAGTCGCCGCGGCACTGCTTCAGGTATTTCATTCCCGCGACCTGGCCGGTCATTTCCAGTTCGCTCCTCATCACGGGATCGTGCCAGCCTTCGATATCGATCGAGCCCTTGAAGCCGTTCATCCTGAGGATCGAGATGATCTCGGTCCAGTTGCTGTCGCCGAAGCCGGGCGTGCGGTGGTAGGCGAAAGGCTTGGTTCCCTGCGAGCCGCTCTTGCGGGCGATGTCCTCGTGAACGGCGGTGCGGATGCCGTATTTGCGGATGCGATCCCAGTAGACGGTGGCGTCCTTGCCATGGACATGGAACACCTTGTTGGCCCACAGGTGCAGTTGCGGGATCGGGTCGATCAGGTTGACCATTTGGTGGCAGGGCTCCCATTCGAGGCCCAGGTTGGCGGCGGGAACCTCGTGGAACATCATTTCCCAGGCGACGGGATTATGGGCGATATTCCAGTCGCCCGTCTGCCAGCTTCCGCCCATGTCGCAGTTTTCAAAGGCGATCCTGACGCCCTTGTCCGCGGCGCGTTTCGTCAGGGGGGTGAAGACCTTCTTGAACTGGGGCATGCTCTCATCGATGGGCTTGTCCCTGAGGCGGCCGGTAAAGCCCGCCACGATGTCGCAGTTGAAGAGGTGGGCATTGTCGATGGCGTCTTCCCATCCCTGCAGGGATTCCTTGTCGAGGGCGCCGTTTTCCAGCGGGTTGCCGAACACGCCCAGCGAGGAGATGACCGCCCCGCTCCCCTTGAGGGTGGCGTTCACGCCGTCGGCCAGCTTTTTCCACTCGACGCCCTTGGTGGTCTGCCAGAAGGTCAGGCTGAAGGATTCAAACCCATGGGGCAGGATCTGCCTGATGTACTCGGGCGACTTCATTCCAGCGCTAACCAGTGTTCCAATACGAATGTCCGGTGCTGTTGTTTTCTCGGTCTTCATGGCGTGTCCTCCTTGAATGGTTGCCTGCTGATGCCTTGCAGGACGGGGTAAAACATAGCGCGTCTACCGCCCTCCATGCAATATTATCCTTGTCCGTTACCGGGCTGCCCACTGCAGTCCGCGGAACACGATCTCGCGGGCCTCGGGGACGTCAAAGTCCTTGAAGGTGTGTCCCCAGCAGGCGACGAAGATCCGTCCCTTGCCGTAGGTCTTGGTGTAGGCGTAGGGCATCACCGTGCCCGCCCGGTATTTGTCCAGATCGCCGTACTTCCCGCTGAAGACCGTGCGGCACAGGGTGTGGACGCTGGGGTCGACATGGATGAAATACTGCTCGGAATCCGGCAGGTCGAAATTCTTCAATCCCTTCACGATGGGATGTCCGGGATCCGTGATTTCAACCGTGTGGGACGGGATGCAGTTGCCGGGATGTGCCACCCACTGCCCGCCGGTCATCCACTGGTATTCCGTGTTTGCCCGGAAGGAGTCGATGATGCCGCCATGCCAGCCGGCAAGTCCGGTGCCGGCCCGCACGGCCGCCAACAGTCCTTCTTCCTGTTCCTTTTCGATGGTGGCCATGGTCCAGCACTGGACAATCAGGTCCTGTGCCGCCATCAGATCCTTGTCGGCATAGCTGGCCAGCTTGTCCGAAATCGTGACCTCGAATCCCTTGGCCGACAGCATCGGCGCGAAGATGTCAACCGACTGCTTGGGAGTGTGGCCGTCCCATCCGCCCCAGACGATAAGTGCTTTTTTCATGTGATGATCCTTTCAGAGTGAGTTCAGGCGTCCAAAGTGCCGGGGCGCAAACCCAGGGGGAGGGCCGCCGGGCGTTTGCAGGTGCTGGTGAGCGTGATGGCCTTGCCCTTGGCCGAGGCGTCAGAGGCGGCCTCCATGGCATCCAGCACGTGGAAGGCCAGCTCGCCGTTGGCGCGGTGGGCACGGCCGGACTCGATCGCCAGGGCCATGTCGGCCACGCCGATGCTGCGGCTGTTTTCCGTATAACCGTGCGTCAGCGGAACCTCGACCCAATCCTTGCC
>CAYOQM010000006.1:0-26679 GCA_964406065.1 uncultured Verrucomicrobiota bacterium | reverse complement strand
TGGAACTGCTGACAACCAATTCCGCCCTGACCTTTGAGAAGATGATGGATTTTGTGCTGCAGGCGGACTCCCCTTTTCTCAACGAAGGCAAGAATCTGCTTATTGAGGAATTCGGCAAGGAGTACGGGACATATTTCTCTATCCTTGAACTCATTTCCATTGGCAAAACCGCTCGCACTGAAATTGAGTCGCTGTTGGAGGTGGATATTGGGGGATATCTGGATCGGCTTGAGAATGACTTCGGCCTGATATCCAAACACAAGCCCATCAATGCCAAGCCCAATTCCCGAACTCAGAAATACAAGATACGTGATAATTTCCTGAATTTCTGGTTCCGCTTCATTTATCGCAATCGGTCAGCCATTGAGACGGGGAATTTTCAATACGTCAGGGATATTGTTAATCGGGACTATGACACCTACTGTGGAGTAATCCTTGAGCGGTGTTTCCATGAACTATTGGCAGACACAGGCAAGTTCAATCAGATCGGGTCATATTGGGAGCGGGGCAATCTTAACGAAATTGACTTGGTCGCCATCAACGATATGAAGAAACGCATCGTGTTGGCCGACATCAAACTCAACAAGGCGAAGCTCAATATCAAGGCTCTGAAGGTTAAGGCGGTGGATCTATTGGCTTCCTACCCCGGTTATGAGGCTGAATGGATGGGACTGAGCATCGAGAACATAGCCGATTACGTGTAAGGCGATTAACCATTGGGATCGCTCGAATCATTAATCGTTGATCGTCAAACGTCAAACGCTTGGCATAAATAGTTTCGGAAAGTAGTCCTCTAGGACTTCACCAGGAAAACCCAAACGGACGGGACTGCGTGGCCCATCCGAAGCAAGAAGTCCTTGGTTCAAAGCGATCTGGAGCAAATGTCGGGCATTCGTTTCCCCATACCCAGTGAGTCGAGGAGCCTCACCTCGTGGATATTCGCCCTCGTGCAATGCTTCAATAAGTAGGTATTTCCCTTGATCATTATGTTTTCCAAAAATGTTATTTCGATAAATGTAATTTTCAATTCTATGCTTCAGCCCTTCGTATTCGAGGACAGATGACATGAAAGTAATCTGATCAAGGATTGTGGTAAGGAAAAACTCACAAAATTCGGCAAGGCACTTCGCAGACAGGTTTCCCCGACCATCATAGTCATTCAGCCGCATCGAGTCAGCCCTTGTAAGATAGCTATAGTAGTCATCTCTTTTCCTGGCAAGTCCCCTCGCCAACGTCCAAAGCCCATAACCATCAACTCCATTCTGTATCAGCGCAGCATGGGAGAAAAGACGAGCCACCCGACCATTACCCCAAAGAACATGCCACCTATCAAATGCGACAAAACCCCTTCCATAGATTTCGTTGCAGAACCGCCTACTTGATTAAATAAATTTGCCATGTCATTTGAATTCATAGGCTTATTCCTTCATCACAACCTTTACATCCTTGCTCCACCCTTCCCGCTCAGCAACAAACCCCCTGTGATCCGCCCGATATTCAAAAGTGAAGATGACCCGCCCTTTAAATTCCCCGGTTTCCTGTATGCGGTAATTCAAAATGAGGCCGCCAAAGAAGGAAGGTTCACTTTTCTTCTTATGAAACAGGATTGACCCGCCCAAAAGTTGCTTGGATTTTGCTTCAGGGAAGGGAATAGACCAGAACCCGCTTTCCCAAACCTGTCCCTCAACCTTCGTTATTCGGCCATCCTTCTCTATCAGGTGGATGCGTTGTGTTTGAATGGGCATGGCTAGAATTATCCCTTTTTCAAGCCTTTCATCCTGTGATACTGAACCATCCTCAAGTTTTTAGGGAACGGCTTCTTTCTAAACCCAATCTCCCATCTCAAGTCAGGGTCTCCAAACCGAACCAGTTCCTTATCAAACCAAATAGGATCAAACCAACCGCCCACCCATTTCAGCATTTCCTCATGGTCTTCTGCATTATGGTAAACAATGGACTTCTTGAAACGTTCATATCCCCATGGCCCACCACAATCTTCAGGCGGACAGGCATTTTCCCCATCAATGCAACAGGGATATGTATTGGCTAACTTCTTGTCGGTTCTGACCATGATTTTCTCAAGGACAACGGAATGATGCCAACCGTCCCCGAAGTCATAGGTATATTCGGCTTGGTTATTGATTTCAGGCTTCAACGTGAAACAGTGGGATATTTTTGTCAGCCATGAGGGTTTTGTCACATACCCCATATCTTCATCATGCATACCATCAGGATCAGGAATGCCAAAATGTTCCTTGCGGGGGGAATCAGTCTTGGGGTCATTAATTTCAAAAAGATGGAGGTGATAATCCAACCAACCAAAGGCATCTGTTATGGCGCAATGAAGATCCCAGAACGTATAACATCCGGGTACCTGAATTCTTCTCCAAACGGGCGGATCGGTTTCCAGCAGGTTAATCTTGAACTGGTAGATTTTAGAAAATGGTTTAAGGTAGAAGTAAACCGATTCTTGAGTATGGGGTTCTTTCTTCATGTCCCCGATTGTTCACCTTGCCGCATCCTTTTCCAAGCCTTTAATGTTGCCAAATTATCACTCTTGAAGTGTTATCCCTTTTTCAAAGGCTTCAGTGCACCACCAGCTTCAAGGACTCTAACCTCTGCTCTATAATCTCACCAATACCATCCTCATCTGATTCTATTCCCAGAGCCTTGCGATAAAGTTCCTCTGCCTTCAGGTTATTTCGCAAACGGTCCCCTCTGCCAATCCCGAAACACGCATACAGGTCGCCCCAATAGATGTAGAACCACGGATTCTTTGGATATTTTGCAATGAGATCCTGAAACGACTTTTCGCCCTCTTTAAGTTTGCCAGACATAATTAACGATTCGGCTCTCGCTTTTCCCATTTCCTGAACAAAGTATTCTGAATCAGGAAAACACTCTAGGAACTCGCTGCAATACCTGATTCGTTCAAGGTGCAGGCTTTCCTCATCTATGGCGGCATTACCCAGTTCCATTTCCAAGTCCTGACACCAATTAAAGAGACTTTGGGAACCACTGAAGACAGCCTCAGTATCTTCTATGGTTTTCATTTCAGGAGTGAACCTCTTCTTCAATTCATCCCAAACATCAAGCCAAAGAGTGCACCCGTCAACCCTGCCGGCATTATTGTCCTTTTGCTCAATCAGCTCATACCCCTCCTGCATCCAGTCATCCAACATCTCCGTGCTTATCTTTTCAGGAGCCAACCGTCGCCACAGGACATCCGCCGCCATCCACGGGAAATCTCCATCAAAACCAGTAGTCGTTATTGAGTAGCGGCTTTTCCATTCATTATAGATGTCCCCCGCCCCGTAATGATTATGCACATCTACCAGAAATTCCTCTTTGGAAAAGGGAATGCCGCACATCACCAGTTTTTCAATTATTTTGTCCGTTGGAATTTGGCTGATTTCTTTGAATGACCACCACTGATTTCTTCTTTCAGGGGTATGCTGGGGGAAGAGATTGAGCGGCTTATCAATGCAGCATCTTTTAAATTTCAAACCGCTTTTACACGGACAGGGGTCATTTCTTCCAATATCAATTTTCATGTGTGGATTATGGCAGGGTCAAACGGTAATCAGACTCACCCTGGGATCGTTCTTGAGAGGTTAACCGCCCCCTTGAGTGGAATACGGCAAGCATCATGAAAATGCCCAACAAAGCAAGAACTACAAAAATCCCTATGTTGGTTCTTCTTTCGGCATTAGGTTCAGATGGAGGTTCTGGCTGACATAGTGGTGGTTCAAAATTATCAGGAAGAGGCGAGAATCCCTCATGAGTACTGAGTAACTTCCGGGCCTTGTCTTCGTCCTCATCCTGAACCTGCAAGATGATATCACCAAGAACCATTCCGTAACCCGCAGCGGCACAATCATCCCCAGAAATCGTGACGGGAATCCCTGAAGCCTCCAACAAGCTCTTATCCATATTGGCTTGCAGGACACTCCGATATTTCTGAAGCATAATCATTCGTTAAGAATATGACTCTGCCTTGCCCTGCACAATAAGATTTATGACAGAGTTTGACGATTTTAACGGATTCTAACGATAGACGGGGGATACTATTGATATGGATTGGAAGGATTAAGGGGAAATAATCGTCAACGGGAAGTGGTGGGGATGATGGCCATAACAACTTGCGGCGGAAACGGCTTCATCTACCAAAGGGGGGTTCGGTATCGGGGGAGACCTCACCACCTTCCGTTGACGGGCTATGACAGGTTACGACAAACGGGATGAAAATATATCAGCATCAATCCTGAATATATTGAAAAAGTCCAATATTATGGGGCAAAAAAGCCTTGAATCATTGGGGTTCTATGGTACATTCGTTGTTGTCATTGCCGGATTGTGTAATGGTAGCACAGCAGATTCTGAATCTGCTTGTCTAGGTTCGAATCCTAGTCCGGCAACCAATTTCCCCCTTTTATTTAGGGGAGTACATTCATGAAGCGATCTGACCTTGAGCGATCAGCAGCGTCTATGATTCAACACCTCAGCGGGGAAATCCTTTGGCGTGATAATAATCCTATTGGCCTGGTGATCGTGTCCACAAAGAATAACGCCTTTCTCCGGGTCAACCTTGCCCTTTGTCAATTTCTGGGGTACTCAAAGAAGGAACTGCTCGGCAAGACGCTTCGAGAGGTCACCCATCCCGATGATTGGCCGGCCACGGTGGAAAAGATTCGCCAGTTAAAGTCGAGCGGGCAACCCTATAGTCGCTTCGAGAAACGTTACCTCCACAAGAACGGTAAAATTCTGTGGGGCGAGGTGAATTCGTCTCTCATTGATGATGGAAGTCCCCATCCGAAATACAGGATCACCCAAGTCGTGGACATCACTAAACGTAAAGAAATGGAAGATGAATTGCGGCTGAGCAATGAGCGTTTCCGCGTTGCGCTGGCTAGATCACCGGCCGTGGTGTTCAGCCAGGATCGGGAACTGCGGTACACATGGGCCTACAACCCATCACCCTGTTTCAAGATCGGAGACGTTCTGGGTAAGCGGGACATAGATCTCTACGAGTCTCGTGATGTCAGCCAGTTCAGGCGGATCAAGAAAGAGGTAATGAGAACAGGGGTGGGTCGTCGGGATGAAGTCCTCTCTCATTTGCCCGATGGTGAAATGATCCACGATATGAGCACCGAACCGCTTCGTGATGCACAGGGAAAGATCGTCGGTGTGATCTGTGCCGCTATTGATATTACCCAGCGCAAACGACTGGAAACATCACTCCAGGCGGCAAACGAAGAACTTGAACAGAAGGTCAAATACCGCACGGCTCAACTCAAGCAGCTGACTGATGAACTGGTTACCCGTGCCCTGAGGCGAACACCTGCTCCAGCATCCATTCGACATCCGCCCGCGTGATGGATTTCGGGCTGGCTTGGGTGGAGCCGGAGGCCAGGGCCTCGCGGATGATCATCCCGGATTCCCGCAGGGGTTGCCCCGCAAAGGGATTGGCCAGTTCCAGGCGCTGCAGGAGGGTTCTGACGGCCCTGATGGGGTCCCCGCCCATGGCGCCGCCGATGGCGTCATACTTGGCGCCCATGGCCGCGCGGTTGAGTTCCATCGCCCACGGCAGGCAGGCGGCGCAGACAACCCCGTGCGGCTGGCCGTAAAGGGTTCCCAGCGGATGGGCCAGCCCGTGCACGATGCCCAGCCGGGCGAAGGACAAGGCCACGCCGGCCAGGTAACTTCCAACCAGCAGGGGTTCAGCCTCCGGCGAGCGTGAATCGCGATGGACCGCTTCAAGGTGCGCGGACACCAGGCGGATGGCCTGCAACGCCAGGGTATCGCTGAGCCAGGTCGCGTTGCGGCTGGTGTAGGCTTCGATCGCCTGGGTCAATGCATCCATCCCCGAGGCGGCGATCACCGGCTTCCGGCAGTCGGCAAGCAGATCGGCATCCAGAAGGACAAGCCGCGCCATCATGCCGGGGGCGCGGATGGATTTCTTGGTCTGCGTGGCTTCATTCGTCAGCACAGAGTTCAGGGTGGCTTCCGTACCTGTTCCCGCGGTGGTCGGCACGGCAATAAAGACGGCGCCGCCGGTTTCCGGCAGGGCGGCGCCGTTATGGTAATGGGCAGGCGGGTGGGGGGCGTTGATCAACGCGGCGGCGGCCTTGGCCAGATCCAGCACGCTGCCACCCCCCACGCCTGCAATCCAGCCGGCCTGATGATGGCGCGCGCACTCAATCAGCGCGGAGACCTGGCCCAGCGTGGGTTCTCCTCCCTGATGCCTGACAACACACAGGGACAGGTCTTCCGGTGTGTTGGCGAGGAGGGTCTGCCGCCGATGGCCCTGCTCAAGGGCCGAGCCGTGAATGAGTACGCCCCGCGGACCGAAGCGCCGGCATTCCACAAGCAGCGAGGCGGCAATGCCCCTGCCGGTGAGGGTTTTCTCCGGCATCACCAGGGTCCCGGGCAGACTGGGTATGTGGTTATCCATGACTCGCCGGATTCTGGCATGCTGCCGGGCAAAGGGCAAGTCCGCCCCGGATCCCAACTCTTGAATTTATTATACAGGGAGATGTTAATATCCTACAATTACTCTTCATTTATGACTTGGCGGCACATATGGAGGTTGGCGGGGGTGACTGTGATCGTGACGGTAGCGGTCCTGGCGATCATCGAACGACGGCAGTCAGATTATGCGGCGGTATCGCCTTCCGCAGTGGTGACGCCGAGCAACACGTCCGCGTTGGTGAACCCGGCTGCCGCGGTGTTGTCTCATGCGGAAACGAAAAATGTGATCTCGCCTGTGCGCGGATCGGGCGCTGAGGCGCCGTCCGAAATACGCCGGCAACTCGAGCATTTCGGCGACACGGCCGTGCCGGTCGCCCAGCGGTTGAGGGAACTGGATCAACTGGGAGTGAAGGGCGATGCGGAATCCGTATCGGTTCTCAAAGCCGTGGGGGATGCGGAGACCTACCTGAACTACGCCGCGATCGAAGCGCTGGGCCACGTCAGGGATTCCGGCGTGACGGAGTATCTGGTGGCGAAGCTGGGCGATCCGGATTCCCGGATGGTGTGTGCGGCGGTGAAAAGCCTGGCGGCGCTGGAGGGAGCGAAGGCGGTGCCGGGTATCGGGGTGACGCTCAAGGCCAACCGTTCGCGGCCCGACGGCCACCAGGATCTGGTGTGCGGGACTTGCGTGGAGGCGCTGGGCGCCATCGGTGTGCCGGCAGCGATCCCCCTGCTGGGCGCGGAATTGAAGGAGACCCGTGGAGTGTCGCTGTCGTACGCTTACGGGTCCCAGGTGGTGGCGGCGTTGAAGAAGATCGGCGATCCGGCGGGTCGTCCGGTATTGCTGGGCTATGCCGCCCAGTTGGCGGTGGAAGCGAATAACAAGCCGCCGGATCCCATGGTGCAGGCCTATATGCAGGGTCTGATCCGGGAGGCGCAGGACGCGGCTGAAACGCTCGGTCATTGATGGAGGAATGGTATGAGTCCGTTGAGCAAGACGTGGATGGTTTCGGTGCTGGCCATGTGTATAGGGGCGGATTGGGCCGCCGCCGTCGCTCCGATCGCGAATGACCAGAGTGTCAGTTCGGCTCCCCCGGTCGAGCGCCGCCGGGTGTCGTTGAGCTGGTCGGATACGGATGGCGGCTCCATGTCGTGGATCCTTGTGACTCCGCCGTCACTGGGAACTCTCGAATACCGAACCTGGTACAGCGACCAGTATTACCCCGTTCCGACCAACACACCCCTCTCCGATTACGCGTACGATTGGTACTACTCGGCCTCGCAGACGACCACGGGCAGCGACAGCTTCGCCTGGTGCGTGACTGATGGAACCTCGACATCGCGCGTCGCGACGGTCACGATCCTCATGACGGCCACCAATACGCCTGTGATTGCCAACGACGGCGCGGCCTCGCTGGTGGTAGGCGCCGTCAGGTATCCGTTCTACCCGTCGATCACTGATCCGGATGCGCAACCCAGGCTCTTCCAGATGGTCGTGCCGCCCGGACGAGGGCTTGTCGAATATCCCTCCGGATCCGATTATCTGCCGGTCACCACGGATCTCCTGGTGCGGGCATCGGGGCTGGTCTATACGCCGTCGGGAGTGAGCACGGGGTCCGACGCGATCGTCTGGCGCGCCTGCGACGGGGCGTCAACGTCCGCCCCGGCGACGTTTACCTTCACCCTCGGCAGCAATACGGTGCCAGTGGCCAACGACCAGACATCGGGGGATATCGTGACGAACCGGGTCCGGGTTGAGTTAGGGCTTTACTGGTCGGATCCGGACTCCTGTCAGCGGGTGTCGTGCGCGCTGGTGCGGGCTCCGGCGCACATGACGCTCGAGTGGTCGTCCAATGATACCTACATCGCGGTGACAACCAACACCGCCGTGGCGGCGGGGCAGTCCTGGTATGTGACACCCTCGCCGGGCTACGTGGGGTCCGACAACTTCCAGTGGCGGGTATTGGATGGTGTGGCCACATCCCGTACGGCGACATTCAGTTTCAACCTCGTGACCAATCATCCGCCCGTGGCGGACAATCTCAGCGGCCTGTGCATGTCGGGTTCCAACACGAGCGTGCTGGTCAGGTACACGGACATCGATCCGTCGCAGGTGTTCACAAGCCGTGTCGTCCGGTCGGCTGCGCATGGATCGGTGGAGGTGACCAACCTTTGGAACGGGATGGGGCTCCTCTACACGCCTGACGCCGGCTTCACCGGGATCGACACCTTCTCCTACAAGGTCAACGACGGCCTGGACGATTCGAACGAAGCGCGGGTCAGGATCCAGGTGCGGGGCTTGGGCGACCGGGCCGGGAACCTGGTCGTCCTGGCGGTCAACCAGTCGCTGTACCCCAACATTTCCAATGCGGTGGAGCGGTTGAGGACCGACCTGATCGACGAGGGCTATACCTCCAAGGTGATCCAGGTATCCAACACGGCCAGCGCCTCGAACCTGTGGGCCGCGCTGAAGGCGGAACAGGCCAGCACCAATCTATGGCTGACGGGCGCCATCCTGATCGGCAACCTGCCCAAGCCCACCGCGAACTCGGAGTACAGTGATCTCGTGTATTGGAACATGACGCGCTACGACACGGTCACCAAGTACATCACCAGCTTCGACATCTGGGTGAGCCGGATCTACGCCACGGGCCTGGCTTATGGCAACGAGGTGGATCTGATCCTGCGCGCCCTTGACGCGAACCATGCCTGCCGCAAGGGGTTCTCCCGCCTGCCGCATACCGCCTATTACTACAATGCGTGGAACTACTACGCCGAGCAGGACCTGTACGGGCAGAGACTGCTCAACGCCTGGCCCTCGTTGCGCGCGACCAATGAGATTTCCGGCGATGGCCGCGCCACGAGCAAGAAGTTCTTCCCCGGCCGCACGGATATCAACGAAGCCGGCGCCGACGCGTTGATCGGCGGCGGCGACTTCTTCTTCGAGAGTTCCCATGGGGCGTCCTACTGTTACATGAACGGCCTCTTTGTGACGGATGATCTTTTCCGCCTCCTTGCACAGCAACGGGTGGTGATTGCAGACTCCTGCAGCGTCGGCCCTTACGGCGGCATCATGAATTGCCATCTCTTCACGAGAGGCGGAGGTTGTGTCCTGTCGCTGGGCAAGACCGTGGAGCTTTACATTGGGGAATATGACCTGGCCAATAACTGGCCCGGCCGCCCGGAATTCATCGGCAGGCTGGGCGCCGGTGAAACCTGGGGAGACGCGTTGCTCTGGGACTACTGCCTCAGCCGCACCGCGGCGGTGTGGTATGGCGATTTGTCGCTGCGGGCCAGGGCCGCGCCTTCCAATTCCGTCCCGCTGATGACGCCGGTCGCCGTCTCGCCGGCGATGCCGGTGGCGGGACAGCCGGTGACGTTTTCCGTGTCCGTTTCCGATGTGGATGGCGCGCAGACCAACGGGTCGCCGCTGGGGTTCCGCGCGCAAATCGAATGGTTCGTGAACAACTACAACACCGGCAAGGGTACGCCTACCTTCACGACCAACGACACCGGGGCCGGCTGGACCAACTTCACGTATACTTTCCCGAGCGGGGGTGTTTATACCGTCCGCGCCGAGGTCATGGATGCGTGGCAGGCGCGAAGTTGGCGGGAACTATCGGTGACCGTTACGAATCTGATGGCCACCAACGGGACGCCGGTGTCATGGATGCTGAACCGGGGGCTCGCCCTGGATGGAACCTATACGACCTGGGATGCCTTGGCTCTGGGCGACCAGGATCATGACGGTGTGCCGACCTGGGCCGAATATTTCGCGGGGACCAACCCGAATAACGCAACCTCGCGCCTTTGTATCGTGAGTGGGGCTTTCAGCAATGGTTTCCCGATCTTGAAATGGTTTGGCACCACCAACGCGCAGAACGGGTACACTGTCCAATGGACCTCAAACCTGTTGAATGGCATGGGATGGATGTCGGTGACCGGCAACCTGCCGAGACTTGAGGGGACCAACGCCATTACACTGCCGGAGGCGCCGTTTGCCCCGGTCTACCTGCGCGTGACCGTACCGAAATAGACGCGCTTAACCCGATGGATGTTCAGTACGCCATGGACTGATAACGGCTTCCATGCTGCCGGGCAAAGGGCAAGTCCGCCCCGGTTGGATCCCGGGCACCCTCGGGGAAATCCCTGATGATGGAATCAGGGTTTGCCTGATTGTTGTAAACGGGGGTCGGGTATATTCTCTTCGGGTATTTGAAGTTCCTTTACATAACATGTCGATAACCTATCAGATTGATGTCGCCGCCAACCATGTGCAGGTTGTCGGGAAAGGTCGTGTGACGGTCGAGAACTGCATCAGGGTGATCAAGCGGATCCTCGCCGATCCACGATGCAATCCGCGGCAAACCGCACTGCTTGACTTACGGCAGGCGATTTTTTTTTCTCGCAAGAATGGCGACATCCTGGATGTGGCCCGACAGATCGAGAGTGTGGACGCCATGTTTCGCGGGAATGTGGCTATCGTCGCCCGCTCCACAACCCTGTTTGTCGCGGAGTTGCTGGCGTTCCATGTCAGGGTCGCCAAACATATCCGGATCCGCGTCTTCTTGGATCTAGCCGCGGCGATGGCCTTCTGCCGCAAGGGCGGCGCGTCTTAACATCCGTTCGGTGGTCTCCCAATTGACGCATTCATCGGTGACGGAGATGCCGTAGCGCAGGTCGGCAATAGGGGCGGGGATGGGCTGGCTGCCTTCGTGCAGATTGCTTTCCACCAGCATTCCGATGATGGCCGCATTTCCTGCGGCTCGTTGCGCCAGCACATTGTCCCAGACCGTTTCCTGCACGGCGAACTTCTTTCCGGCGTTGCCGTGGCTGCAGTCGATCATGACCGCAGGCCTCAGGTTGCGAGCCGCCATGCGCTGGCAGGCCGCCCGGATGCTGTCGGCATCATAATTGGGTCCGGTGGCCGAGCCGCGCAGGATCAGGTGTCCCCAAGGCGTTCCGCGGGTCCGGACAATCGCGATGTGGCCGTCCTCGTCAATCCCGAGGAAGCTGTGCGGGTTCCGGGCGGACTCCATGGCGTCGACGGCGATCTGGACATTGCCGTCGGTGCCGTTCTTGAAGCCGATGGGCATGGAGAGGCCGCTGGCCATCTGCCGGTGGGTTTGAGATTCCGCGGTGCGGGCGCCGATGGCGGCCCAGGAGATCAGGTCGGCGGTGTACTGCGGCATGATCGGGTCGAGCATTTCGGTGGCGGTGGGCAGACCCAGGGTGTTGATGTCCAGCAACAGGCGCCGGGCGGTGCGTATCCCGTGGGCGATGTCGGCGGAGCCATCCATGTGGGGGTCGTAGATCAGGCCCTTCCACCCGATGGTGGTGCGGGGCTTCTCGAAATAGACGCGCATCAGGATGAGCATATCGTCCTCAAGTTCCCGGCGCAGGCTGTTCAGCCGGCGGGCGTACTCGAGTGCGGCCGCGGGATCATGGATGGAGCAGGGGCCGGCCACCACCAGAAGGCGCCTGTCGGTTCCCTCCAAAATGCGGCCGATGGCCTGGCGCGCCTCGACGACATTCCTCAGGACGGCCTCCGGCGCGGGGAACTCCGCCTTGAGGGTGCGGGGGCTGGCCAGCGGAATCAGGGCCTGGATGTTCAGGTTTTCCGTGCGCAGCGAATCAGGTCTGGTCTCAGGATTACATTTCATAGAGCGTGTTGTCCCGGCGCGGCGCGGCGCGCACCGCAGGTTTCCCGCGGGGTTTCTTGTTATTCTCAGGCAGGAGGAAGGGGTCTTCCTGTTCCAGGCGGTCGCCCAGTGCGGCTTCGATGGCGTCGGGATTCTCGCCGGCTTCCAGGCGGGAGAGCGCCTCCTTCATGCCGGAGCCGAGTTCCATGCCGGTCATGCTGGAGAATTTCCGCATCAGGTTGGCGGCCTGGCGGGGATCCTCCTCGGTGAGGCTGTCGGCTTCCCGGGCAAGGGCGTCCATGGCGCGTTCCATTTTGGTTTCATCCATCGGCAGGACGGGATCCGTGCCGCCGGCATCCTCCCGGGCCCGGCCGGTGGCGGCGAACAGCGACATTTGTTTCGCGAGTTTCACAGTCCGGCAGAGGGGACAAGGCGGCCGCTTGTCAGGCTGGATGGAGCGTGACAGGAAATTATAGAGCGTATTGCACTTGCGGCAGTAAAATTCATAAATCGGCATAATGACTCTCCGCGTCAGAACATAAAAGTATGCCCGTAGCGGCCACTTGTCAACCGTCGGAACAGGTCCCCGGCCTTGACTTTTCGGGGGCAACGGTGTCTAATCGCTTCAGTCACATTGATTTGCGATCATCGCAATGGCCTTTTCTCTTCCACACATCCGGAGGCGGGAAATGAAATATACCGGATGATGGAGAGCTCGATGCCTCACACAAAGAAAGAACCTGAATCCCATTCCACGCCCCTCGCTCAGTCCGGAAGTAATCCGGCGGAGGTGTCCGGCGAAACTGTTTTCCTGGCACTGATCGCGCCGCTCCAGCGTGCCGTTATGGAGGAAGGCTATACAACGCCTACGCCCATTCAGGTGGCGGCATTGCCCCATGTGCTGGCCGGGCGCGACCTGTTCGGGGTGGCCCAGACCGGCACCGGCAAGACCGCCGCCTTCACGCTCCCCCTGCTCCAGCACCTGTCCCGGCACCAGGGCCGGCCCTTGCGCAGTCATCCCCGCGCCCTGATTCTGGCGCCAACACGCGAACTGGCCGCCCAGATCGGCGAGAGCATCCGCACCTATGGCCGGTATTTGCAGGTGTCGCACACCGTCATTTTCGGCGGGGTTGGCCAGTCGCCGCAGGTGGCGGCGGTCAGCCGGGGCGTCGATATCGTCGTGGCGACGCCGGGACGCCTGCTCGACCTGATACGGCAGCGGCATATTCATTTCGACCAACTCGAGGTGCTGGTGCTCGACGAGGCCGACCGGATGCTGGACATGGGGTTCATCCGGGATATCCGGGCCATTCTGGCCGTGCTGCCGAAGAAACGCCATTCGCTGTTCTTCTCCGCCACCATGGCGCCCGAGGTGGTGGAACTGGCCCGGGCCATGGTTCATGACCCGGTGCATATCACGATCAAACCCGAGCAGCCCACCGTGGAGAAGATCGCCCAGAAGGTCATGTTCGTCGACCGGACAAACAAGGATGCGCTGCTGGCCGGGGTGCTCAAGGATCCGGCGATCAACCGGGTGATCGTGTTCGTGCAGATGAAACATGCCGCCGACAAGGTGGCTCACCGGCTTACCGTCGCCGGGATTCCCACGGTGGCCATTCACGGCAACAAGAGCCAGGGCGCCCGCACCCAGGCCCTTGCCGGATTCAAGAACGGGAAGATCAGGGTCCTGGTCGCCACCGATATCGCGGCCCGCGGACTGGATGTGGACGACATCACGCATATCATCAATTATGACCTGCCCCACGAGCCTGAAACCTATGTTCACCGCATCGGCCGTACCGCCCGCGCCGGCGCCTCCGGCGACGCGCTCTCATTCTGTTGCGCCGAGGAGCGCGATTTCCTGAGGGCAATCGAACGCCTGATCCGCAAGGCTGTTCCGGTGGATTCCGTGCACGACTTTCATTCCGAGACGGCGCGCCATGCGACCGGCGCCTCCGCCCGTCCGCCTCCGCGCCATCACAACAAGGGCGGCTCGCGCGGCGGACAGGCTCGCGGAGGGGCGCCTCGCGGAGGCCGGGGCGGCGGTCGGCGTTAAGGACGGCCAGGGGTGCCGGAAGCGTAGGGAGACGGCGGGATGAACGGGAACAGAACGTTCGTGGGATTCGGATTCGGCGCCATCCAGTCCGGCCTGTTTATGTACGAAGCCTGGCGGTCGGGAAATTTCAACCGCCTCGTGGTGGCGGACGTGGTGCCGGCGCTGGTGCAGGGATTGCGGCGCAACGGGGGACGCTATGCGCTCAACGTGGCAACCCCGGCGGGGATCGAGGTCCATGAAGTCGGTCCGGTGGAAATCCTGAACCCGCTTGTCGACCAGGATCGCCGGGAGCTGGTCGCGGCGGTGGCCGAGGCCGGCGAAATCGCCACGGCCTTGCCGAGCGTCACCTTCTACGGAACGGGGAACAAGGGGGATGTCGTGGATATCCTCGCCGCCGGGCTGCGCGAGAAAGCCCGCCGCAAAATCTCGACGCCGGCGGTGATCTATACGGCGGAAAATCACAACCATGCGGCTGAAATCTTGGAAGCGGCCCTGGGAATGAAGCCCGCCACGGCCGGGGTGCAGGTCCTGAATACCGTCATCGGCAAGATGAGCGGGGTGGTCACGGAGGCCGGGCAGATCGCGGAACAGGCGCTGGTTCCGGTGACCCCGGACATGCCGCGGGCCTTTCTGGTCGAGGCCTTCAACCGTATCCTGGTTTCACAAATTAACCTCCCCGGTTTCCAGCGTGGCCTCCGGGTGTTTGAGGAGAAGGCCGACCTCCTGCCGTTCGAGGAGGCGAAACTGTACGGCCACAATGCCACCCACGCCCTGCTGGGATATCTGCTGCGGGAGGCCGGGGCTGGGTATATGTCCGAGGCGGCCAAGAGTCCCGCCCTTCTCCAGTTGTCGCGCGACGCCTTTCTCCAGGAATCCGGGGCGGCGTTATGCCGCAAGTTCGCGGGGGTGGATCCGCTCTTCACAAGTGCGGGGTACCGGGGTTATGTTGAGGATTTGATGGAGCGGATGATGAATCCGCATCTCCGGGATGCCGTGATCCGGATCACGCGGGATACGCGGCGAAAACTGGGATGGGACGACCGGCTGGTGGGTACGATGCGGGTGGCCCTGAGTCAGGGGATCACGCCGGAGCGTTATGCCCGTGGCGCCGCAGCCGCCCTGCGCCAGCTTGCCGTCGAGGAGCAGTCAAGCGCCGCGATGTTGCTCGATTCCCTGTGGGCGGACGCCGAGCCCCGCGCCGAAGTGGACACTATCCGGAACCTGATCCGCGCGAACCTGTAGCTTGGTTCATGTAGTAACCGCTTCTTCGTAGCCGCGCCTGGTAAGGCGTGGATGAGCCACCACCGCTTAACAGCGGCGGCTACAGGGAGCATAACTCACCGCGTGTGGCTGAAAGCTTGTCATTTCTTCAGCAGGACGGTTCTGCTATCCTGTCGGGAAGGTTGAAGGAGGAAGTGGCATGAAAAGCAAAATTGTGTTGGTTATGGTTGTCGGGTTGCTCGGGAGTCTCGATCCGGCCCGGGGTCAGGGATGGATCTACCAGGAGAAGTCCACGGAGAGGGAGGGCCGCAACGACCGGTGGCGCGGGAATGACGACCGTCGCTCACATCGCGACGACCGGCGGTACGATAATGATGACCGTCGCTCACATCGCGACGACCGGCGGTACGATAATGACGACCGGGGCCGGTCCAATTCCCGGTACCAGGCCAATGATCCGGATGCGATTGTACGCCGCGCCTACCAGGATGTCCTCAACCGGGAGCCCGACCCAGTGGGATTGCGGGTGTACCGGAGCCATATCATTGACGACAACTGGAGCGAGCAGGACGTGCGCAATGCCTTGCGCAAAAGTCCCGAGCGCGAGGGGCGCACCCCGGTTGCGGCCGATGCCATGATCCGCCGGGCGTATCAGGATATCCTGGGGCGGGATCCGGATGCCGCCGGGCTTGCGACCTACCGGGCCAAGTTGCTGAACGAGGGCTGGTCGGAACGGGATGTGCGGTCGGACCTCAAGAACAGTCCGGAATACCGCAAGCGAAGCGAACGGAAATAACCGGCGAACAGGCAAGACTCGCCAGGAGGCCCTTACCGGGGCGTGGTGACGGTGATGCGGTAGAAACGGACGGGAAGTCGAGCGGTGCGGTCGGTGCAACTCATGAGGCCATTGATCCCCGCGAGGTTGGTGCCGCCCGGAAGGCCGGCCCAGTTGGGCGCGCCGTACAGGGTGTCACTATAGGAAACCGCATAATACCGGTTGGTGATGCCCTGCCACTGGAGCAGGAATTCGTTTTCGCCGGTCTGATTGGCCGCGATGTCGAGCTTCAGTCTGCTGCCGGCGCTGGCGGCATCCGTTCCCGCCGTTTCCTCCAAGGCGTTCGGAACCCCGTCGCGGTCCCAGTCGCCATTGGGCGAAAGCACCAGGCAGGAGGTCCCGATGGCCGGACTGATCCACCCCAGTTGATCCCGGGCCCACACATAGAAGGTGTTCGTCCGGTCGAGGGACAGTCCCGTCAGAACCCCCTGCAGGTTGGTGGTCCAGATTCCCCGTGTTGTCCTCCCGGCATTGGTCGGGGCGTAATAGTAACCGGCTATGCCGGATCCGGCGTCGCTGAACCCCGACCAGGTCGCAGGGGCCGTCGTGGCTCCAATCAGGAAGTTCCCGGCCAGACTGTGCGCCAGGCTGACGGTCGCCCCCGCAATGGAAGGAGGGTTGGCGTCAATCCAGCAGGGACCGAAGACAGCAGGCACGCTGAGATTTCCAAAGCCGTCCCGGGCGCGGACCCAGGCCCAGAGATTGGTCCCGTCGGATAACCTCGCTGTCGAGACGAAACGGACGAGTGAGGATCCCGCCGGCATCAGGGCAGTCAGGTTTGTGCTCACCCCGTAGACATAGTCCGCAACCCCGCTGCCGCGCGGTTCCTGGACCGCATCCCACCGCAGGGTCATCACGGGATTCATTGACCAGGTGTTGGTCCGGTGGACGAGGGAGACGAAATGGGTTGGGGTGGGTGGCCGTTCATTATCCACCATGAAGGGCTGGCTGGTAACCCAGTTGCCGCAGAACAGGGGATCCCAGGCGCGAGCCCGCACCAGGGCGGCCGCCGCGAAAACAGGCCCATTCCCGGGATGTTGTGTATCCCATCCGGATACAATCAGGTTGGTCACCGGCAGACCGGCATCGGATTGTGTGACGAGGTTTGAAATGCACGGCGTCACCCCGTTGCTGAACAGGGCGCTTCCCTGCGAGGCCTGCACGGCGGTCAGCCAGAGGTTGCTCCAGAGGCCGCCAGCGCCGGCCGTCCATTCCATTTCCAGCAGGCAGGCATCGCCGTCGGCGTCATTGAGCCAGTGGGTCAGTGCGACAAGGCCGAGGCCGTTGGTGGAGGTTTGCGACGCGCCGAGCCAGGCCAGGGTGGCGGGGGAACGGACCCGGAGGTGGACCGGAAAGGTGGTGATCGGCGTCACGGGATCGTTGGAGGCCATCCAGAGCGCGGATGCCCGGTCGCCGGTGGGAATGCCGGTTGTATTAATGACGACTTCCGGGAAGGAGCCGGCGCTGAGCGGCGCGACGGAGAGATTGGCGGCGTCCAATGACAGCCAGTTTGTGGCCGTTGAAACCGGCGAGACGGTGACGTCGTCGATATACCAGCCTTCCTCCTCGGTGTTCTCGTCCGTGCCGAACTCGAACCGGATGATGGCCACGCAATCGGTGTAGGAGGAGAGATCGAAGACCGCCCGGCTCCAGGATCCGGTTCCGGCGAAGCAGGGGGTTTTTTCAGGCCAGGGCGAGGCGTAGTAACCACTGATGAGATTCGGGTATCCGCCCTCGGGCGTGAGGGTCGAAAAGGTGGCGCCGTTGTTGGTGGAGATCTCCACGATGCCGCCGTCCCAGCAACTGTTGATGCGCCAGGTTGGCCGCCAGTACTGGCTGTCGAGTTCGCATTGGATCCAGTGGTTGAAGGAGAGGCGGGCACCGCTCGCCAGATAGAGCGGCGGGGTGTCCAGCGAGGCATGCATGCTGCTGGCATAGATTCCGGATGACGGGGTTCCGCAATACCAGGAGGTCGTTCCGGAGACGCTGCGGTTGGTGGAGAGCTGCCAGAGGTCATTCGTGCCCGAATGGGTCCAGTCCCCGGCGCCGGATTCAAAATCGGTGTGGTGTCCACCTTCGACAAGCCTCAGGCTTGCGTTGAGAACGGCCGTTCCGGTGTTGGTGAGCGCGAGCAGGAGGTTGGTGACGGTTTCGGGGAGCACCAGGGCGTCGTACCCGGCGGGCGCCGGGGTGACGACGGGATAGCGCGGGATGAATGTGTGCGG
This sequence comes from uncultured Verrucomicrobiota bacterium, assembly GCA_964406065.1. Lineage (GTDB taxonomy): Bacteria > Verrucomicrobiota > Kiritimatiellia > CAIKKV01 > CAITUY01 > JAABPW01. The sequence continues at coordinate 8,229 of CAYOQM010000006.1, read as the reverse complement.
ACCGTTGGTGGTTGAAGTCCAGGCATCCGCGGCGACAATCCAGTAGGCGAACGTGTCGCTGTTCGTGCCGGGGGCTGGAAGTTCGGCGCGGTAGACGGAGCCCGATGCAATGCCCATGCCGGTTGAATTGGCGCCACCCCCGTTCACGGTCCAGAAGAGGGTTGCGGAGACAACCCTGAAGTTGTCGGTGACAACCGCGGTGACGGGAAATGGCGCGGGATGGGATTGCGGGTCGGCCAGCGGCGTATGCGTGATCGAGGGCGGCTCGGGCAGGGAGTCGGGATCCCGGGGATGGGTCGCGTCCAGGTATTCCGAGCGGTTTGAAAATCCGTCGCCGTCGGCGTCGGCGGACGGATCGAGATTGGTCGAGCCGAAGTAGAGCATCTCCCACCAGTCGCTGATGCCGTTGGCGTTTGCGTCCTGGCTGGCGGGCAGGTAGGAGACGCGGGCGAGGTGCGGTCCGTTCATCAGGATGTTGGTGGCGGGGTTGACGGCCGGGCTGGTGGCGTCGGGCTGCCGTTGCCCGTCTATATCCCAGCCGGTGAACACCAGGATGTTGGTGCCCTTGATGAGGATAACGGCGGCGGTGAGCGTGGTGGCGGTGCTGTTTTCCGGCCACCAGGTGGTTGAATTGAGCCGGTAACTGAAGGCGTTGGTGTGCGAAAGCGCGTATTCGCGGCGCCACTGCCAGGTGAGGGTCGAGTCGTTGGTGAGCGGGAAGGTAAAGGAGTTCGTGTTCCCGGAGGCGGGCACGCTGCCGCTTCCGGTCCAGCCGGTGCAGACCCAGCGCATGCCGTTGGTGGCGGGGGTTGCCGCAGGAGCCGAGGCGGTGAAGACGTTTCCGGAGGGGAAGACCTGCGTGCCGTACGGGGGCGTGACCGAGTCGATTTTTCCGGGTGTCCCCTCCACGGTCAGGATGGCGGACGGGACGATGAAGAAACTGTACACCGAGGCGGGGGCGTCGGCTGGCGCGGTCACCGTGCCCGTGTTGGTGGCAGAGGCCTGGATCCAGTACCGGAGGGTGGAGCCTTGCGGCTGGAGCGGGATGAAGGCCCGGTAGAGGGAATTGCTGACAAGCGTGAAGGGGCGTGACGCATAGTTGGTCGATCCATCCTGGTTCCAGAAGAGGGTCGGAGTATTGGACGTGAAGAACAGTGCCGGCCCGATTTCGGCGTCCACCTGGTAATCGGATCCGTTGTTGAAGGCGTTCTCGAGCGGGGTGTGCACGATGCGGAAGAGCCTTTGCAGGGCCTTGAAGGCGTTCAGCCTGCCTCCGGTGATGGTTTTGGCGGAAAGGGATGCGAGGGGATCGACTCCGCGCAGGAGGGCGTCGCGGATATCCTCCGCACGTGCCGTGGGCCAGGTGTTCCAGAGCAGGGCGGCGGCGCCCGCCACATGGGGCGTGGCCATCGAGGTTCCGCTCATGGTGGCATATCCGCCGTTCAGATAGGTGCTGATAATGGAGACCCCGGGGGCCGCGAGATGGACCGACGCGGCGCCGTAGTTCGAAAAATTGGCCAGGGCGTCGCGGGAGTCGGTTGCGGCGACCGCGATCATGTTGGATTCGCCATAACTGGCGGGGTAGAAGGGATACTGGTCATTGTTCAATCCATCGTTGCCCGCCGCCACGATGCAGAGGATGCCCAGGGCGGCATTGGTCCGGATGGCGTCCAGAAGGGTGGCCGTGTTCTCCCCGCCACCCCAGCTGTTGCTGGTGAGGCGGATGTTCACGCCGCGCTGGCGGAGGCCGGCGACGTAGAACAGGGCGTCGGCGGCGTCGGACTCGGCTCCGCTGCCGCTGGCGTCGAGGAACTTGATCGGCAGGATGCGGCAGCGCCAGTTGACACCGGCCACGCCGGTTCCATTGTTGCCGACGCCCCCGATGGTCCCGGCGCAGTGGGAGCCGTGGCCCTGGTCATCCTTGGGATCGTTCGTGTCCGTGACGAAGTTCCAGCCGCGGACATCGTCCACATAGCCGTTGCCGTCATCGTCAAGGCCGTTGGCGGTCTCGAGGGTATTGGTCCAGATGTTGGCGGCGAGATCGGGGTGGGTGTAGAACACGCCGGTGTCGATGACGGCGACGACCACCTGGGTGCCGCCGGTGGTCAGATCCCAGGCCTTGGTGGCGGAGATGTCGGCTCCGGGACGGGACGCATTCCGCAAGCCCCAGAGGGAGGAGAAGTAGGGGTCGTTGGGAAGGGTCTGCTGGGTATGCACGATGTAGTCGGGCTCGGCGTAACGGATCAGGCCCGGCTCGCGGTTCAACAGGGCGAGGAGACGGGGCAGGGCGGCCGGGGTCTGATCCGGAATGCTGACGAGGTAGCAGCCCGGCATATGCATGGCGCGGCGCAGGGAGAGCCCGAGCGTCTGGATCAAGGACTGCAGTTTGCCGGAATCGGACGGGGAGTTCAGGCGCACCACGGCATGATCGGCGACCATGACCCGTCGCGAGAAGACCCTGTCCTGTTGACCGGGCCCGCCGGGTTGCAGGGTTTCCTCCACGCGCCAGAGAGGGTACTTGAAATCCGCCTTGAGGATGCGAACCCGCTTGATCCAGCCGGTTCGCCCGGGAAGGGCGGTGTCCTGTCCGGCTACGACGGGGAGTCCGGCGAGTGATGGGGAGGATTGGATTCCGCCAGCGGGTGGCAAGGCGGGGAGCGTGGTTGTGCTTGCGGTGGCGACCGGGGGCGGGCTGGACTGGGCGGAAGACAGAACCGGGTTTGTGTGGCTGGCGGCGACGGCATGGGACAGCCCCGCGCCGCTCTGCCCATGCCATAATCCTGAGAGGATCAGGAATCCCAGCAGGACAACGGCTGCTACCGCCATCAGGAATCGTGTTCTCATTGACCTGTTATGATACACGAGCAGGCGGAATAAGGCAAACCGCCCGCGAGGCATTATTTCAGGCGAACTGTGAATATTGGCGTGGGTCTTAAGGTGGACGCCGATCTCCGAGCGGCGTCAGTCATCAGGATGGCTCGGCAAAGACAGACCGTGCTCGGAGAGCCCGGTCCACCTTAAGGAAACATCTTGCCCTGATGTCCTTGGATGTCAAAACTCACAGATACGCCCCGTTATTTCAGGAGGCCGGTCTCCCTCAGGCGTGCGGCCAGTTTCAGGCGGTTGGCCTCGGTGGTCTCGCACAGGGGGAGGCGATAGGTTTCCTCGATCAGCCCGGCCATGGCCATGGCGGCCTTGACGGGGATGGGATTGGTGTCGATAAAGAGATCCGTGAAGAGCCCGTAGTACCGCATGTGCAGCGCCATGGCCTCTTTCCAGCGTCCATCCAGGGCGGCGTGCACCATGTCGGCCACGGGCTTGGGGATGATGTTGGAGGCCACGCTGATGACGCCCTCGGCGCCAAGGGACATCATGGGCAGGGCCAGGGCATCGTCGCCGGAGAGCACGGTGATGGAGCAGGCGCGCAGGATCTGGCTGACGCGGTCGACGCTGCCGCCCGCCTCCTTCACGCAGACGATGTTCGGATGCGTTGACAGGCGGGCGATGGTGGCCACCTCGATCTCGCGGCTGGAGCGGCCGGGCACATTATAGAGCACCACCGGGAGCCCCAGGTCGGCCACGGCGGAGAAATGGCGGTAGAGCCCCTCCTGGTTGGGCTTGTTGTAGTAAGGGGTGACCTGGAGCGTGCCATCGGCGCCGGCATCCAGGGCAAACCGGGTCAACTGCAGGGCCTCGGCGGTGGAGTTGGCGCCGGTGCCGGCGATCACCCGGGCCTTGCCGCGACAGGCGGCGATGGTGACATCGATGATTTTTTGGTGCTCGTCGACATCCACGGTGGGGGATTCGCCGGTGGTGCCGACCGGCACGATCCCGTCGATTCCGGCCTCGAGCTGCAGGGCGATCAGCGTCTGGAGCTTACCGTAGTCCACCCCGCCGTTGCGGTTGAACGGGGTCACGATGGCAGTATAGGCACCTTTAAACATGGCTTTCTCCCCTCACGATATCTTCCCAGGTTTCACGGCTCCGGATCTGGGTGGCCTGGGTTCCTTCCACCATCACCTCGGCGGCGCGCGGCCGACTGTTGTAGTTCGACGACATGGAAAAGCCGTAGGCCCCGGCGCTCAAGGCCACGACCAGGTCTCCCGGTTTCACATCGGGGAGCTCGCGGTCCTGCGCCAGGAAGTCGCCGGACTCGCAGATCGGTCCGACCAGGTCGCCGGTGACGGTCCTGGTGGTGGCGACCACCGGCAGGATTTCGTGGTGGGCCTGGTAGAGCGCCGGGCGGATGAGGTCGTTCATGGCGCCGTCGGTGACGATGAATTTCTTGAAATGGCTGTCCTTCACATATTGCACGCGGCAGACGAGGATGCCGGCGTTGCCGACGATGCTGCGCCCGGGTTCCAGCACGACCTGGAGGCCGAGTTCCTTGAGGACGGGCAGCAGGGCGGTGGCATAGACCTTGGGGTCAAGCGCCTGCTGATCGGGCTTGTAGTTGATGCCGAGCCCGCCGCCGATGTCGAGGAACCGGAACGTCGGGTAGGCGGTTTTCAGTGTGCGGCAGACCTCCTTGATCTTGTTCAGGGCCTCGCTGAAGGGATCGGCGCTGAGAATCTGCGACCCGATATGCATATGGAGCCCGGCGATCTCGATGTGCGGCAGTTTGGAGGCCGTCGCATAGGCCTGCATGGCCCGGTCGAGATCGAGTCCGAACTTGTTCTCCTTCTTCCCCGTGCTGATGTACTTGTGGGTCTTGGGGTCGACGTCCGGGTTGATCCGGAAGGCGATACGGCCCTTGACGCCGAGCCGTGTGGCGCATTCGGAAATGCGGACGGCTTCGGCCTCGGACTCGCAGGTGAAGAAGGCGATTTCCTCGTTGAGGGCGTATTCGATTTCCTCGCGGGTTTTTCCCACGCCGGCGAAGACGATCTTGTTGGCCTCGGCGCCGGCGTGCAGGGCGCGGTAGAGTTCGCCGCCGGAGACGATGTCGAACCCCGCGCCTTCCAGGGCGAGGGTCTTGATGACGGCGGCGTTGCTGTTGGCCTTGACCGAATAGCAGATCATGGGTTTCACGTCGGCCATGGCGGAGGCGATGGCGCGGAAGCGTTCACGCAGATGATTGCGGCTGTACACGTAAAGCGGGGTGCCGTAGCGCAGGGCCAGCTCCTCGACAGGGACGCCCTCGGCATACAACTTTCCAGACTGGTAGCTGAACTCCTGCACAATGTCCTTCTGATTCCGGACAAAGAGTGAATCAGGACCGGGGTCGCCGGGAGCGGGAGTAGAGGGGGCGGGGATCCGCGGCCTTCGGGAGCGGATCCTCCGCGGCGTGGGGATAGACGGACCGCGACAGGGCGTCCTCCACGATGGCGATACCGTGGGAGGATCTCACGCCGAGCGCCTGACAGAGACGGACATATTCGGTGACATCCAATCGGCGCTCCCCGGTTTCCGCCTTGCCGATCCACGAGTGCGGCATGCCCATGCGTTGTCCCACGTCGCGCATGGAGAGGTGCCTGGCTTTCCGGCTCTCCCGGAGCCAATCCAGAAGTGCCCGGTATGCCGGCGTATGGATGCTCTTCATTCCCCGAGCATAGCCATGTTAGCCGGCGTACCCAACATGGGGACAGAGGGAGGAATGGTTAATGGTTATCGGTTACTGGTTATCAGTTATTCGGGAATTAGGGAAATATCGGAAGCGACTCCCGAATAACTGCTAACAAATAAGCAATAACCGGCGGCCCTATGGGACGCCAGTGCAGGTGTTACTGAAATGCCGGCGCCTTATTCTGCCTTACCGCCCGGCTGACTTCCTGGTTGATTTCCTGGTTGATTTCCTGGACGCGCGCCATGATCTTGGCCGTCCTCTTCTGGGATACTTCCTGCGCGCGTTTCGTCAATTCCTGTTGCTTGGCGGCATACGCCTGACCCTCGGGGGTCTTGTAGAAGGCAATCGCCGCCTTGAGTTCGCTTTCCGTAAACAACTCCGCATATAGGATGACGGTCTCGTCCTTAATCTTGCTCCAGCCCAGCTCGGACTTCATGAGTTCGATGATTTCCTCGGCCTTGCCGGCGACCGATGCTGGCAGGGTGGTGAGGCCCGCCTTTTTGGCCAGTTGTTCCATTTGCGACGGGATGGCCTTCTTGGCGTTTTCAAAAGACTTCTCCGTATTTTCCGCGATCTTCAGCACCTTGACGAGTTCCTCCGCCAAAGCCTTGCGGGCCATCGTTTCGCCCCGGACCGACCCGACCATCGCCACGACTGCCACCATCATCACGATCAGAGTACGTTTCATGTTGCTCTCCCTGTTTAGTAGTTCAATAGGATGCTCATAGTAAACCGAATGCGTGAGGTGCGCAAAGGGAAAACTGTGCGGGAAGAGAAGCGGGAAGAGAAGCAAGGAGCGCCGAGCGAGGAGCGCCAATTCCGCCGCCGCCCTCCCTGAGCGCGGTCGAAGGGGTCTCGGCGGCATCTGGGTAGCGGGCCGGATCACGATAACGGCGACGAGAACGGTGGACGATTCCGTCGTTCACCCCCTAATCGACTCCCCTATTCGTTTCCCTTTGTCGACGATTAGGGGAGACGATTAAGGGAAACGATTAGGGGGTTGGGGAGGAGAGGAAGGAATTCAGGAGCCAGAATCCAGAATCCAGAATGGGAAGAGCTTCGCGCTGACTCATCTGCTGGGGCCGGGGTGCATGCCACGCCGTCAGTCGCAGACCAAGGCGGGCCCCCACCCGGGAAGAAAGGGAAAGAGCGGAAGGCGATGGTTGCGTGGTTTCAGGAAGAAGGCCGCTTGAAGAAATCGGCGGGGGAAGCGGCAAAGAAATCCTGGAGCGGGATCCCCTCGCTCCCGATCACCAGCGCGCGCGAATGGGGATAACGGGCCCGAAAGGCGGGCAGGCCGCCGAGCCGGCCGGGCCGTCCGCTTTTGACTTCCAACGCCCACACCTCGCGTCCCTGCGTCACGACAAAATCCACCTCCTTGTCGCCCTCGCGCCAATAGGTCACCGACCACGTCGGCTCGGACAACTGGTTTAGCAAATACGCGCCCACCGCATTCTCCACCACACGCCCCCACCAGGCGCACTCACGCCGGGTTTCCTCAAACGAGAAACGGGAAAGCGCATGGATCAACGCGTTATTCCACAGGATGAGTTTCGGACTGCTCCCCCGATGCCGCCCGCGCCCGGCGGAATAGAGTTCCAGCCCGCTGGCCAGAAAAGCGGATTTCAGGAGTTTGAGATAGTGCGACAGGGTCGTGGTATTACCGGCATCCTGGAGTTGGCCCAGCATCTTGTTGTAGGAAACGTGCTGTGCCGGGAACGCCGCGGCAAAGGCGAAGAGATGGCGAAGCAGGGAGGGCTTGTGCACCGTCTGAAGCTGAAGGACATCCCGGGCGATCGCAGGCTCCACAAGACTGTCTGCCACATACCGCTTCCACAGGGCTTCATCCTGGGCGAAGGGAGCCGCCCCGGGGTAGCCGCCAAAGAACAGCCATCGGTCAAGTTCCCATCCGAATGCCTGCCGGCATTCAGGCCAACTCCAATGGGGACACCGGTGAAGCAGGAAGCGGCCGGCCAGACTCGCGTCCAATCCTTTTTGCAGCAGCATCGAGGAAGATCCCAGGAGCATGACGCGCAACGGGTTCCCCGCTCGAACCGACTCGTCCCAGAGGCGCTTGACCACTTCACTCCACCCCTGCACCTTCTGAATTTCATCCAGGACAAGGATGGCTGGCGCCGCCGGCGTGCAAGGAAGCAGTCCCGCCCTACTCCAATGCGACTCGATCCACTCCGGCCCCGGGGGTAGCGCCGAGTCGGCCGCCGCAACATGATGAGGCAACTTGAGCCGCTCCAATAATTGCTGTACAGCGGTCGTCTTACCCACCTGACGGGGACCGATGACGACCTGAATCAAATGACGGGGATGCCAGATCGCCTTTTCGAGATCATCGACAACGGTTCTCTCATACGGTTTCATGGACAGGACAATACCTCATCACATCACAAGTTGTCAATATTACTCAATCATTGAGTAATTTTACTCATACAAGATCAGGACGGGGAAGAAAGAGGAATTCAGGAGCCAGAATTCAGGAGCCAGAATGGGGAGAGCTTCGCGCTGACTCATCTGCTGGAGCCGGGGTGCATGCCACGCCGTCAGTCGCAGACCAAGGCGGGCATGCGTCCTGGCTCCAGGGGGGAAGAGAAGTCGGATCACGATAACGGCGACCCAGCCTTCGCGCTTCGCTTGCTACGGCGGGCAGG
>CAYOQM010000005.1:0-27222 GCA_964406065.1 uncultured Verrucomicrobiota bacterium | reverse complement strand
AGGCGTCCTTCATGCTGAATTCCTTGGCGCGCATGAGGCCGAAGCGGGGGCGGATCTCATCCCGGAATTTGGTTTGGATCTGGTAGAAGGTTTTTGGGAGCTGGCGATAAGAGTTGACCAACCGGGCGACAAGGTCGGTGATCACTTCCTCGTGGGTTGGGCCGAGGACCATATCGCGCTGCTGGCGATCCTTGATCTTGAACATGGCGTCCTTGAGCACCGAGTAGCGTCCGGACTGCTCCCAGATTTCACGAGGCTGAAGGGCGGGCATCAAGACTTCCAGTGCGCCAGCGCGATCCATTTCTTCCCGCACAATCCGCTCGACTTTTCTCAGCGCCTTGAGGCCTGAGGGGAGGAAAGTGTATAGTCCGCCGCCCAGTTTCATGAGCAAGCCGGCCCGCATCATCAACTTGTGGCTGGCAATCTCGGCATCCTGCGGCGCATCTCGCAGGGTGGGGATCAAAGTCTGTGTCAAACGCATATATATTGTATTCCTCGTGTCGGCTAAATCGGCGCATTTGACACAAAGGGAATGGGTTGTGCAAGATAAAAACGATATTTGGCAGCTTCTTGAAGATGTCTTTATTGGGCGGAGACCATCCGTAGCTCAAGCCCCTCAGGGCTCAGAGCGAAGAATGGCGGAGAGGGAGGGATTCGAACCCCCGGAGCCTTGCGGCTCTCCGGTTTTCAAGACCGGCGCGTTAAACCACTCTGCCACCTCTCCCGGTACGTCAACTGAACTAAAGCCATTGTGCGGAATGGCATCAGGCCTGCGGCATGTCATGTGTCATGTCACGGGGCGTATCATTAGACTACGATGGCGCGTATTTCAAGGTGAAACAAACAGACTTTCATGGTCATTCCCCTCTTGCCTCTTTGGCTCAAATCAGCCAATCTACTCGACTTATGACCAATAACCGTACCCAATGGCATATCCTGATCGCTCCGGTAATGGGCGGGATGGCTTTGTTCCTGTATATCGCCATGCTAAGCCGAGGACCTTTCCCAGGGGAATCAGCGAATTTGATGGCCTCGGCTTTGGGAATGAATCCGCTCGGGGCGTCGGGGCATATCCTCTGGAGTTGGCTGGTCAAATTCATGGAGACTCTCCCGTTCGGGACGGTGTCGTTCCGACTGAACCTCTTGAGTGCCCTGTGTGCGGGGGGGGCTGTCGCTCTGTTCTTTCGTCTTTTGGCCGATACCGTGTGGATGGTCATTCCGGTGACGGAGTTAAACGTGCGCGCGGCAAACCGCGCCTCGGTACTGGCCGGCCTGGCGGGAAGCCTTGCCTTGATGGGGGCCATGCCATTCTGGTACGCGGCCAATCGATTTCATCCGGCAGCCTTTGATATGCTCGTGCTGTTCATGCTGGCGCGGTTATTCCTGAGGTTCGCCCGGCAGGCTGACGTTATTCCCGGGTTGGTACTGGCGCTGCTTTACGGGGTTTTTGTTGTCGAATTCGCCACTCTGATCGTGTTTGGGCCCTTGGTCCTGTTCGGTGTGCTTTATGCCTTATGGAGTCAAGGCGAGTTGCGGTGGGGGCGTGTGTTGTCACTGGCGGGCTGCTTGGCGGTAGGGCTGTTGGCCTATATTCCCGCCGCATGGCAACTGCAGGGTACGCCCGCGTTCCAGATCAGCAGCGAGTCAGGTTTCTGGACGGCGCTTTATATGGTGATCAAAGGGCAGTACGTGCTGATTGCCCGAGGCCTGCCGCAACTGGGCTGGTTACTTGTGATCATCGTCGGCATCGTGCCCTGGCTGGCGATTCTGGTGGTCGCCCGTCGTGGATTGAACGAGGAGCGGGACAAGGGTCTTTATATCCTGCACGTCATTTTGACGGTGGTCGTTCTGGCCGCCCTTTTCAATGCCCCTTTTGCGCCATGGTCCCTCATCGGCCCCGGCCACCTGCTGGTGACCCCTTATGCGTTGCTGGCCTTTACGTTCGGATATCTGACGGCTTATTGGATGCTTTTCCCTAGGTTATTCAATGAGAATGCCGAGGAGGATGAGACCGGCAAGCGCTGGATGCGCGAGCACGGGGGATTCATTCCAGCCGGTCTCCTGCTGGGCGCTGCGGTGGCCGCGGGGACGCTGAATTTCCCCGGGGCCGACGCCCGGCCGGCAGGCGCGGTGAACGAGTATGCGCGAGAAGTGGTCAGGGCGACTGCCGGGCATGACTGGCTTGTTACCGATGGCGTGTTGGATGGTAATATCCAGGTGGCCTCCCGTGAACTGGGAGTGCCTCTGCAATGTTTTAACCTGCAGCAGGGCAACAACACGCTCTACATGCAGTGTCTAGTCCGCTCATTCGACGCCATCAGGCTGAAAACCCTGGCTGAAGTGGACGGGGTTGCCTTTCTGCGGGGCTGGATGGAGTCCGACGTGCAGTTCGATAACAAAGTGGCCTTTCTCGGTTATCCCGACCTCTGGATGACAGCCAACCTACAGCCGGTTCCCTCCATCGCGGTGTTCACAGGTGTCAGGGCGGTTTCCGAACTTGATCCAGGGGCGCTCTGGGCTCGGCATGAAGCGTTTTGGAAAAGCCCCTTTATTAGTGAATTGCAATCCCGCCGGAGGGATAGCCCGATGTTGGAGTGGGTGTCCGGCTACATCCTGCGGCACTTGAGCATGGTGGCGAATAACCTGGGTGTGGTGCTTGAGGATTTGGCGTGGCAGCAACAAGCTTACGGGGCCTATGCCCAGGCCCGGAACCTGGACACGAACAATATCAGCGCTATGTTGAATCAGTTGACGCTCGTGCAGAACGGATTCAAGGCTCCGGATGCCGATATAGTGAAGGCCGGATTCGCCGAATTCACCAAGACATTGAAGCAGAAATTGCAGATCTGGTCGCTTTCCCGTGTGTATGGTTATGTGCGGATGCCGGAAGCCTATGCCAACCTCGGCATGACCTGGGCCTATTCAGGACAGCCCGGCATGGCGGTGGCCGGGTACAAGCGCGCCATTGAACTGGCGCCGGACCGGAAAGATCAATTAAGTCAGGGGCTTGCCATGGCCTACCTTGCCCAGGAGCAGACCTCGGCAGGGGAGGAGATCCTGCGCGGATTGCTGGAGAAGGAACCCGGGAATGTCCGGATTATTCTTGCGCTTTCAAGGCTTGCGGCCCAGAAAAGCCGCTTTGACGAGGCGTCCGCACTGTTGGACAGGGCCCTCAAGGCAGGCGTTTCCAAGGACCGTATCGCTCTCGAGTATGGGGTTATGCATCTGGCGGCTGGTGAACCTGGGAAGGCCCGTGTGATTTTCCAGGAACTGGTTGACCTGCATCCTGACCTTCTGGCCGCCTGGTCCATGCTGGCGGCGGTGCTGATGCAGCAGAATGACATGAAGGCGTTGGAGGAATGTGAACGCAAACTGTCGCGGGCGAAGGGGCATGATTTCATGACCACGGTGATCATGTCCGAGATTTCCCTGAGGCGCTTGCGGTTTACCGAGGCCCGCACTTATATCGACCAGGCTCTCGGGATGCGTCCGAATACCCCCGTGTTGCTGGACATGTTGCTGAGGCTGGATGTCCAGGAAGGGCGGCGCGATCTTGCAGGGGTTCATATCCGGGCCTTGCTGTTGCAGGATTCCGGGCATCCCTATGCGAATCAGGTGCTGGCGTCCCTGCAGCTGGAGCGCAAGGAATATGCCCAGGCTGAAAATTCACTTCGCAAGAGTCTGGAGCGTAAGCGGGACCCGGGGGTGCTCAATGATTTGGCCTGGGTTCTCGCTGAAATAGGTGAATTCGACAAGGCCGAAGAGTTGGTACTGGAGGCGCTGAAGTTAAATGATAAGATTGGCACCGCTTGGGACACGCTGGCAGTGATCCTGATGAAACGCGGAAAATTACCGGAGGCGGGCGATGGATTAAAGAAGGCGTTAGCCTTGGCGCCTGACAATCCCTACATCCAGGTTCACCTGGCCCAGTATTACGAAAAGACCGGCAAACTGGCCAAGGCGGTTGAGCTGGCTGACAGCTTGCTCGCCCATCCCGTCGGCCTGAGTCTTTCGGAACAGAATGAGTTGCGCCGGATCGGGCGTAGTGCGAACCGGTAAGGCGGAGATTCCTCCCGGTTTTAGGTGGCTGGGTCAGTAGTGAGTCTTGTATTATAAGGTGAAAAGATGACGTTTCACGAAGCGAAGTTAGTGTTGGAAAAACACAGGCAGAGCCATGTTCTTAAGTTTTGGGACCGGTTAACCGTCACGCAGCAGACGGGACTTCTGTCCCAGATCGCGGCTCTTGATTTCAAAGTCGTTGACCAGATCTGCGCGTTACTGAAAGCGGGGGAACAGGGGGTAGTCCCTCATGCCGCCCTTAAGCCTGCTCCGGTCGTGTCGCTGAATGCAGGGGATGCCACGGTCGCTCTGGCGCTTGGCGAAAAGGCGTTACGAGCGGGACAGGTGGGTGTGATTTTGGTTGCAGGGGGGCAGGGGACCCGCCTCGGGTTTGAAGGACCAAAGGGAACCTATCCCCTGGCACCTGTAACCCAGGCATCGCTGTTTGAGATTCATGCCCGGAAGATCCTCGCACTTGAACGGCAGTATCATGCCTGTATCCCGTTCTATATTATGACCAGCGAAGGAAATGATGCCGATACCCGCCGTTTTTTCGAGGAGAACCATTATTTCGGCCTGACATGCGATCACGTCAAATTCTTCATCCAGGGCACTCTGCCAGCCTTTACTCCAGACGGGCACATCATTCTGGAGTCGACAGGCAAGCTGTTTTCAGCGCCCGATGGGCACGGGGGGATTCTGGCGGCACTAGATCGGTGTGGGATGCTGGCCGACATGAAGCAGCGCGGATTGAGCACCCTGTATTATTTCCAGGTCGATAATCCGCTGGTAGAGATTGCGGATCCCTCCTTCGTGGGAGGGCATCTCCATCGGCGTGCCGATATGTCCCTTAAGGTGTGCGCCAAGCGTGACGCTGGCGAAGGGTTGGGCGTTACCGTGGTGCGCGACGGACGCTATGCGGTGGTGGAGTACATTGAACTGACTGAGGAACAGAAGACCGCGCGGGGTCCGGATGGCGGGTTGTTGTTCAAGTTCGGGAGCGTGGCCATTCATCTTTTTTCCCTGGACTTCCTGATTCGGGAAGCCACGGCGGGACTTCCATTGCATCAGGCGCATAAAAAGGTGCCGTTCTGCGACGACAGCGGCATCACGGTAAAGCCTGAGAAAGCGAATGCCTTCAAGTTCGAAAAATTCATATTCGATGCCCTGCCTGACGCCCGGGAAGCCTTGATTCTGGAATGCCGAGGGAAATGACTCCCCGGAGACGTCCCGAAGCGCCATGATGGAAAAATTTGCACGGTGGTTTGACGCCTGCGGCGTGAAGGTTCCGCGCGATGCCCGGGGGCTGATTCCCGTACGGATCGAGATCGATCCTGTTTATGCACACAATGCCGCAACCCTGTCGGCCCGGTTACCCAAAGGGTACGAAATCACGGGGGATGTGTTGTTGAAGGCCTAGGATACCATGCTCCCTGTGATTGTCATCATTCTGCTCGTGATAGGACTTGGCTTGGCGCTGTGGATCGGGCAAGCCAGCCGCGTCCTTGGCTTTGCGGAAACCCAGGTGGCTGAAGCCTGGACGGATCTGCGGGCGGCGCTGTCAAACCGGCGGGAAATGGTGCCTTATATTGTGGCCGCTGTGCCTAATAATATCTCACTTGCATTGGATGTGATCGGGAACGCCTGTGATCTGGCTGCAAATGTAAGCGGGGTTCATGATAGTTCCCAGGCTGAGGGTCGGCTTTCGGCGGCGATCAACCGCCTGTTTTCGCAGTTGGATGCGGAAGCGGCCATCGAAACACGGGAACTGCTATTGCCGCTTAGGGAGCAGATGAAGGATTTGGAAGCACGTATTGCCATGCTGAAGGAATTGTATGACCATCAGGGAGAGGTCTTCAATGCCCTGTTGAAGCAGGGTGCAGGAAGGATTCTTGTGTCGGTGGGCATGTTCAAACCCAAGGAAATGTTCTGACATGGGCGGATGGGGGTATACTTCGGGGACATTGCCGTGGACCAGAACCTGTTTCGTCTGCGGTATTGAGAATCCCAATGGACTTCATTTGCGGTCGCGCGTTGAGGGAGACCGGGTAGTGTTGAATCATCTGACGCGTGAATCCGATCTGGGATACCGGCATCTGGTGCATGGAGGGATATCCATGACGTTGCTTGATGAGGTGATGACCTGGGCTGGCATCCTGACCCTGCAGAAAGCGTGCGTCGCGGCCGAATTGACTGTCCGGCTCAAACGTCCGGTGTCTGTGGGACAGTCTCTGCGGATCGAGGGTTGGATCACCGGGGAAAGGCGGATACTCACCCTGGCGGAAGGCCGGGTTTTAGACGGCAGAGGGGAAGTGTTGGCAACGGCGACGGGGAAGTATGTTCCCATGCCTGAGAAGGAAAGGCATTTGTGTGTGAAGGATTTTGTAACGAGCCCCGAGGCGCTCGCGCTTCCATTTTTAGGGATCACGCTGGAGTAATTCCGGCTAAAACGCAACAAGAGGAATAGAATGACAAGGATTCAACAAGCAGTCTGGATGCCGGTGGCGCTGGTGATGATAGTATTGAAGGCAAGCGCCGAGGAGCCGAAGACCAACGCCTTGGTGCCGTCGACCAATATTGCCGCTCCTGGCATTGTCATGATGACTGCCACCAATGTGTCGGTTGCGCTTTCCCTGGCCGCCGTAACTAACCTGGCGCCTGTTGTCGTCGGCAAACTCCCCGTGTCGCCGGACCCCATGGTCGGCAAGGCGCTCATGTCCTTGGCGTCGCATCTGCAGACGTCCAGGACTTTCAGGTGCGATGTGTCGTTCCTGATCAACAGCGAGATGGAGGGGATGAAGCAGGAGATTTCCGCGACCTATGCCTTGGCGGTTGAAAAACCGAACCGTCTTGCGCTCCGGTATGTCAGGGGCATGGCCGGTAATAATGTGATCTGCAATGGAACCAACCTGGTCATTCATGCTGTTTCACTCAACCGGTATCAGGAAACGGAAGCGCCGAAAACATTTGAGCAGTTTGCCCAGGGAGTGGGCCCCATGTCGGGAAATATGCTGTTTGCAGACAACCTCATTCGTGAAGACATTTATGCCTCCATTATGGAGGGCGTGATCAAGGTGAGCTATGCCGGGCGCGACACGGTGGAGGGTGTCGAGTGCGACCATCTGAAGTTCACGCAGGAACAGTTTGATTGGGAACTGTGGCTGACCCCAGGGTTGAAGCCGGTGGTCGTGCAGGTGCTTAACGACTTATCCAAGGGGTTGGGCTCTACCGTGGGAGAAGGGGCTTCGCCGAAGGGGATGCGCATGACGGTTTTGAACCGGTTTTCTAACTGGGTCGTGGAAGGCCCCTTGCCGGCGGGAACGTTTGAATTCAAACCCCCGGCGGGAGCCCGCAAGGCGGATGCATTGTTTGATAGTGATGATGAGGGCCCCGACCGTTCCAGCCCGATCATGCCTGAGGAGGGTGGAACGAGCAACAGGATGGAGCAGGCAAAATGACAGACGCCGTTGTAAGCGAATATGAAGAGCAACGCCGGGCTAACATGACGGCCCTGGCAGCGAAAGGTTATGCGTCCTTTGGAGGTGCTTTCAAACGGTCCGGACGTCTGGCCGAGGTCAGGGCTGCTTTCGAAGACAACAAGACGGTCAGTGTAGCCGGGCGGCTTACTACAAATCGCGATATGGGCAAAAGTATTTTTGCCGACCTGCGGGACGGTTCGGATCGCTTTCAGATCTATGCCCAGAAGAACAGTCTTGGCGAAGCGTCCTTCGAGGCCTTCAAATTGCTGGATCTGGGAGACCACATCGGGGTGGAAGGCTCGCTATTCACCACCCGGACAGGCGAACAGACCCTCAAAATCGAACGGTGGGTGCTGCTGTCCAAGGCCTTGCTCCCGCTCCCTGAAAAATGGCATGGGCTCAAGGATACCGACCAGCGTTACCGGCAACGATACCTGGATCTTATTGCCAATCCCGGTGTCCGGGAGGTTTTTGACAAGCGCATCCGGATCCTGCGTGAGATCCGTAGTTTTCTTAACGATCGTGATTTCCAGGAGGTTGAGACGCCGATGATGCAGTCCCAGCCTGGTGGCGCCACTGCGAGGCCATTTGTGACACACTATGAGGCGCTTAATTGCAGGATGTACCTTCGCATCGCCCCGGAATTGTATCTCAAGCGTCTTCTGGTCGGTGGATTCGACAAGGTTTTCGAATTGAATCGAAACTTCCGCAACGAGGGGCTGTCGCGGGCGCACAATCCCGAATTTACAATGATGGAGGTCTATGAGGCCTATTCCGACAGGCGTGGCATGCAGGAACTGGTGGAGGGGTTGATCACGCATGTGTCTCAAACGGTGATGGGTACGCTCAAGGTAGGCTCGCCGGAAACCCCAGTTGATCTTTCCTCGCCATGGCGGGAGGTTGCCTATCAGGATCTCGTGACTGAGCGTCTGGGCGCCGGGTGGTTCTCACTCGACCGTGACGCCATGCGGGAGAAGGCCGAGTCGTTAACCCTGCATGTCGATCCCTCCTGGAGCCGGAAAGAGATTACCCAGGAGATCTATTCGAAAGTGATCGAGAAGACCCTGATGAATCCGACCTTTGTGACGCGCCTGCCGGTTGAGCTGGTCCCGCTGGCCAAGCGGTGCGAGGACGATCCCTCCGTGGTGGATGTCTTCGAGTTGGTGATCGGGGGCCGGGAGATTGCGCCAGGGTACTCGGAACTAAACGACCCGATTGAACAGCGTAAGCGTTTCGAGGAGCAGGTCGCCCTTGCGGGAACCAGCCTGTCCCGTGACGAGGTTCAGACGGTGGACGATGATTTCCTGGTGGCGTTGGAGCACGGAATGCCGCCCGCAGGAGGCATGGGGGTGGGGATCGACCGATTGATTATGATCCTGACCGGGTGCGAAGCCATCCGTGATGTCATTTTCTTTCCCCAATTGAAGCCCAGGGACGGGTGAACTGAATTCCAGTCATATTATGCTCCCTTTCTCACTATTTCTTGCCCTGAAGTATCTGAAGCCGAAACGGACCTATTTTTCGGTCGTCACCATTATTTCGGTGCTGGGCGTTTTGCTGGGGGTCGCGGTGCTGATCATCGTGTTGTCGGTAATGACCGGCTTTGATGACATGTGGCGCGAGAAGATTTTGGGCTTCAATGCACATCTCACGGTGACCACCCAGGGTGGGATGACGGAGGAAAATGAGATCATAGCCGATCTGTCGCGGATTCAGGGAGTGGCAGGCGTGGCGCCTTCGACCGAGGGGCAGGTGGTTGTGCAACATGGCGAGCGGATGTTCACGCCCGTATTGCGCGGGATTGATCCGGTGAGGGAAGCGGCGGTGAGCCAGATCCCGGGAAGTGTCATACAGGGAAAATTCAGCGTAAATGGGCGTGATGTGGTGATTGGCGCCGATCTGGCACGCCGGATGGGGCTCGGGGTCGGTGATAAATTGCTGATCAATTCGCCCCGAAGTTTTGTCAGCCATGACGAAATCACGCTACCCGAGGAGTTTAGGGTGGCGGGGGTATTTGAAGTGGGGATGTGGGAGTACGATTCCGGTTTTGTGTTCTGCTCTCTCGACAAGGCCGGACGCCTTTTCGGCTTGGACCGCGGGGTGGGAACCCTCCGTTTGATGGCCCGTGATCCTTATCGCGCCCAGGATGTTGCCCGCCAGGTGCGCGCCCGGCTGGGGGCTGACTTCTATGTGACCACCTGGATGGAGCAGAACCGGCAGATTTTCAGTGCATTGCGCGTCGAAAAAAACATGATGTTCTTTCTGTTGATTTTCATCACGATTGTCGCGGCTTTCGGAATTACCAATACGCTGATTACGGTTACGGTTCAGAAAACACATGAAATCGGCCTGCTCAAGGCCATAGGATTTCCCTCAGGCAGCATTATGCGGATATTCTTGTGGCAAGGGTGGATTGAGGGCATGATCGGGACTTTTTCGGGAGTGGGCGCGGCCTTGCTCGTGCTTCATTACCGCAATGATCTGCTCAGATGGTTATCGGATACGTTTCACCTTGAACTGTTTCCAAAGGAATTGTACCGGCTGAGCGAAATCCCTTCCCGGACCGCGCCGCTGGATGTCGCCGTGGTGGCCGCTTCGGTCATTGTGATTTGCACCGTGGCGGGATTGATTCCGGCGTGGCGCGCGGCGCGTTTGGATCCGGTGCAGGCACTGAGGCATGAGTAGGGGGAAAGAACGCGGGCTGATGAGCGACGAATTCATAGTCAAAGCGGAGGCGATCACCAAGTCCTACCAGATGGGGCAGCGCTCCCTGACGGTGTTGCAATCCGTATCCCTCGAGGTGCGCCGCGGGGAGACCATTGCCATCATTGGCCCCAGCGGTGCAGGGAAAAGCACCCTGCTTCATGCGTTGGGCGGATTGGACCAGCCTGGCTCCGGAGAGGTCTGGTTTAAGGATCAATCCTTGTACCGGCTTTCTCCTTCGGACCGGACCTTGATCCGTGCCCGGCATATCGGGTTTGTATTCCAGTCCTACCATTTACTGCCGGAACTCGACGTGCTGGAGAATGTCATGCTGCCAACCCTTGCACTGGGAGGGCGCAGTGCCGGAGCACGGGCAAGGGCCCGGATGCTTCTGGACACGGTTGGACTGGCGGAGCGGATGATGCACACCCCTTTTGAACTTTCAGGAGGAGAACAGCAGCGGGTGGCTCTGGCGCGTGCCTTGATGAATGAACCGGAACTTCTGCTGGCGGACGAACCCACCGGGAATCTGGACAGCGTCACGGGGGAATCGATTCTCAAGAGTTTGTTTGATTTAACCCTTGAACGAGGGCATACTTTAATACTCGTGACTCACGACAAGGATATCGCTGCCCGATGCAGTCGTGTTGTCAGGATGAAAGACGGCAGAATTGAAGGACAACTGGAGAATTCTCTGAAATGACTACACTTCGACGACTTGTAATCAGGACCGGTATGGGTATCGGGGTTTTGTTAACCGCGGGATACTTCGGGGGGGGTGTTGTGCCGGCGAACGCGGCTTCGACATCCACGACTCCGGAAATTCCAGCAGCTGATGTTGCCCGTGCATTCGGAAAATTTCTACCCAGGGCTCATTTGACCCACCATCCGATCGATGTCCAGGTGGTGACCAATGCCATGGAACTCTACCTGGGTCTGTTGGACTATGACCATACGATGTTTCTCGCATCGGATGTTGCGGAGTTCCGGAAAGATGCCGCCTCACAGGTCGAATGCCTGCACACCGGTGATGTTTCCGTTGCCTTCCGGGTGTTCGAGCGGTTCAAGACCCGTGCGCGGGACCGGGTGGAGTATGCCGATAAATTGATCCGCAAGGGTTTTGACTGCACGGTTCAGGAGTCCTATGTCTGGAAACGCAAGGATCAGCCCTGGGCCGCCACTGAGCAGGAGTGGAACGAGTTGTGGCGCAAGAAAGTGAAGAACGAGTATGTGGCCAGGCTGGTTGCCCGGGAGATGGCAGATCTGGACAAGACCAATGCCTCTGCCAAGGCGGAATCCCCTGAAGCATTGAAGGGCACGGTTACCAATGCCACATCGGCGCGCGCTTCGGATGGGGACATCCTGATGTCGCCGGACGCTTTTCTTCTTAAGCGCTATAAGCAATACCTGCTGACGCTTGAGGACAGCGACAGTGAGTTTGTCCTGCAGCGGTATTTTTCCGCCATTACCCTGTCCTATGATCCCCATTCCGAATACATGACTCCGAGTTCGAGCGAGGATTTTGACATCACGATGAAGCTCTCTCTGTGCGGAATTGGCGCGATGTTGCAGAGTGAGGACGGGACGGCCAAGATCGAGAAGATCATTCCGGGCGGTCCGGCCGCGCGGGATGGTAGGCTAAAGGCAGGCGATAAGATCATTGCGGTCACTCAGGAAAATGGAGAGACCAGCGACATCATGCATTGGCCGCTTTCCAAGGCGGTGCGTCTGATTCGTGGGAAGAAGGGGTCCAAGGTTGTCCTGACTGTCATACCCGCATCGGATGTCTCGGGTTCCCGAACCGTAAAGGTCCAACTTGAACGCGACGAGGTGAAACTGGAGGATCAGGAGGCGAAAGGCGAAGTGGTTTCCATAGCGTGCGCCAGCAGTAAGACCAATACGCTGGGAATCATCAACCTGCCTGCGTTTTATGCCGATATGAAGCGCCGGGGATATGGCAACGGTGACTATAAGAGTAGCGCCCGTGATATCGCTAGGATTATCGCGGACATGAAGACGAAACAGGTGGCTGGAATCGTTCTTGATTTGCGTGACAACGGCGGAGGATCCCTGCCGGATGCCGTTGAAATGACCGGGCTGTTTTTTCCTTCGGGACCGGTTGTTCAGGTGCGTGAAAGCCGCGGGGTTCAGATTCTTTCAGATCCTGATCCTGAAACGCTTTACGATGGCCCGATGGTGGTGCTGGTTAACAGGCGCAGCGCCTCCGCCTCCGAGATTCTTGCCGCGGCACTACAGGACTATGGACGTGCTGTCATTGTCGGCGACTCGAAAACTCACGGCAAGGGTACGGTTCAGTCCGTTCAACCCCTCGATGACCGCAAGCCCGCATTGGGGTCGGTGAAGGTTACGACTCATTCATTCTACCGTGTTGCCGGAGGGTCAACCCAGTTGAAGGGGGTCGTTCCGGACATTTCGATCCATTCCGTGTTCGATGTGATGGAGGTGGGGGAGGAGCATTTGCCGCATGCGATTCCCTGGACCTTCATCAGCATGGCGCCCTACCAGTCGTTTACTGATTTGTCGTCGGTTATCCCTTCCATCAAGGAGAAATCGGAAGTCCGCCGGGCAAAGGACTCCCGCTTTATTGCCCTGGAGGATGTGATCAATCGGGTGAAGTCGCGGGAGGATAACCTTCAATTGTCGTTGAACCTAAAGGAGAGGGTGGAATTGGCTCGTGACGAGAAGGGTCTCGACAGGGCCCAGGCTGAAGTTCTGGGAGAGGAGCCCGTCAAGGACCCTGCGCGTCATGTGGTTTCCGAAAAGGACTTTGTCTTGAAGGAGGCTCAGAATATCCTGTGTGATCTCATCAGTGTGTGGCATCCGAAGGAGAGGAAGCATGAGAATCCCGTTTTGGAAAATGCATGGAGCCGGTAATGATTTTATTCTTGTTGACGACCGGGGCCTGAAGTTTCCCGCTGACGATCGTGCCTGGCTGGCGTCCATAGGGTGCCGCCGTACCGGAGTGGGGTGCGATGGCATAATTTTAATCCAGCCTTCGGCCCAGGCTCATTTCAGGATGCGCTTTTTCAACCCGGATGGTGGTGAAGTTGACATGTGCGGGAACGGAGCACGCTGTGTGGCGCGGTTAGCTAGCGAGATTGGGGTTGCGCCCGAAAAGATGAGATTTGAGACCGGTGCCGGCGTTATCGCTGCCGAAATCATCGGGGACGGGGTGCGGCTGGGCATGACTGCACCCAAGGATTGGCGGCTGAACCAGGTGATCGATCTGGGCGGCATCAAACGGGCTTACGGGTTTGTAAATAGCGGTGTTCCCCATGTAGTCATGCCTGTGGATGACCTTGAGGGGGAGGATGTCGTCAGGAACGGCGCTAGCATACGGTACCATAAGGATTTTGCACCCAAGGGTACCAATGCCAATTTCATTAGGGTCACAGGACCTTCATCGCTGAGCATCCGAACCTATGAGCGCGGGGTAGAGGCGGAAACCCTGGCGTGTGGAACGGGGATGGTCGCTGCAGGGCTCATCGCCGGTCGTATGGGATGGGTGCAAGCTCCTGTCAGCATTACGTGTGCCAGTGGGGACGTGATTGAAGTCAATTACGCCCCGACGCCTGACGGCGCCGAGAATGTGACCATGCTCGGCCCTGCCGCTCATGTGTTTGAAGGTGTTCTCAACCACACGTGAAGATCGCTACATTTAACGTCAATTCCGTCCGTTCCCGCATGGGGATTCTGCTTGAGTGGCTCGAGGCCAGCAGTCCCGATGTGATGTGCCTGCAGGAGACCAAGGTTGTCGACGCTGATTTCCCTGTGGAACCCCTGAGGAATGCTGGCTACCATGTACTGTTTTGCGGCGAGAAATCATATAATGGCGTTGCGATTTTGTCGCGACAGTCTCCTTTGTCGTGTTCCTTTGGATTGGATGACGACGGTTCTCCGGATAGTACTCGCCTTGCTTGTGTCAAGCTGGGGAATTTGTGGGTTGTGAATACCTACGTTCCGCAGGGACGGGATATCGAACACCCCATGTATCGGTACAAGATCGAATGGTTTGAGCGACTCAGACGGTATTTTGACCGGAACTTCACGCCGTCCCAGCCCCTCGTATGGGTGGGTGACTTGAATATTGCTCCTGCCGCCCCGGACATTCACAATTCGAGCGAACAGGCAAATCACGTGTGCTATCATGTGGATGTGAGACAGGCATTCGCAAAAACCATGGAGTGGGGGTTCGTGGATGTCTTCCGGAAGCACCACCCCGAGCCGGGGCAATATACGTTCTTTGATTATCGGGTCAGGGACTCCGTTCGACGAGGTCTCGGTTGGCGAATCGACCATGTGATGGCCTCATGTTCACTTGCGGCTAAATCCTCGGGCGCGTGGATTGATCTGGTTCCACGGCGTGCCGAGAAACCCTCTGACCATGCGGTGCTGGTGGCGGAATTCACAATATGAGTGCGTCAATCGAGTGGACATTGGGGTTGCGGTTTATTGTGGCGTTGGCGGTCGGTTTTCTGATCGGGCTTGAACGGGAAGGAGGGCGCCGCCAGCATCCCCATTTTTTCTTCGGCGGCATCCGTACTTTTCCGGTGGTTTCAATTTTTGGATTCGCATGCGCCTACATGGCCGACGCCGGATATGCATGGATCCTTCCGGCAGGCTTGATTTCGGTCACGGCCATTGCGGTGACATCCTACATCGAGAAAATGAAAAC
Organism: uncultured Verrucomicrobiota bacterium; assembly: GCA_964406065.1. Classification (GTDB taxonomy): domain Bacteria; phylum Verrucomicrobiota; class Kiritimatiellia; order CAIKKV01; family CAITUY01; genus JAABPW01. The sequence goes on along the minus strand of CAYOQM010000005.1, from coordinate 12,285 downwards.
CGGGCGTTTCGGAGCCACCAGCGAGACCTCCGTGCTCCTGACCTACCTGGCGGGCGCGCTGGCGTGCGTCGCGGACGTCAGGCTTCCTGTTGCCATTGGAGTCATCGTCGCATTGCTGCTTTCCGAGAAGCCCCTGCTCGAGAGTTATGTGGAGCGGCTTGACAAGAATGAATTCCTCGCGACATTGAAATTCCTGCTGGTGACGGTGGTGATTTATCCGGCCTTACCCAATGCCGATTTCACGATCTACCATTTGAATCCTGCCCGGATTTGGCAACTTGTGGTGCTGGTGTCGGCGGTCGGATTCATGGGCTACATTCTTTCGCGCAAGTTGGGTTCCAGGGTGGGGCTGCCGGTGTCGGGACTGCTGGGCGGGATTGTTTCCAGCACGGCGGTCAGTATTGCCGCCGGACGGCTTGCGGGTGAAAAACCAGAACAGTCTGCCCTGGCGCTGAAGACTGCGTTGCTGGCCAGCAGCGTGATGTACCTCAGGTTGATAGGGCTGATAACAGTATTCTGTGGAAGTCTTGCCATGGAAGTGGACTGGCGGTTAGGCGTTCTGGGTCTGGTTGGGCTGATTCTGGCCATGACGGCTGGGTGGGGACATTCTGATTCGGCTGACGTGGATCAGGGGAGTTTTTCCTCCCTGAAGAATCCCATTGAAATCGGTGTTGCCATGCTGTTCGCTCTACTGTTTGTCGGCCTGAGGATTGCAACCACCTTGGCGCATACTCATTTTGGTCAACTGGGAGTCTGGGGCATGGGGGCGATATCCGGCCTGGTTGATGTCGACCCGTTTGTTCTCTCGGCCACGCAGGGGGCTCTATCAGGAAGACTGATGATTCAAGCCGTTTTGGTTGCCTTGCTAGTGAACACAATGGCCAAGGGAATCTACTTCGTGCTCTTAAGCGGGCGGAACCGAGCGGCCGTCCTCTGGCGGTATGGGATACTGGCCTGCTGCCACATTCCGTTGATGTGGATATAAGGGGGGTGTATATGCGTAGCTTGGAAAAATGGGCTGTTATTGCTTCAGTTTCAGTGATGATGTCGGGATGTGTGAGTACACCAGCCCGTCGCATCCAGCAGGAGCCCGGGATGTTTGCTGGTTTTTCCGCGCCAGTTCAGGAGAAAGTTCGCAGAGGTGAGATTGATATCGGGTTCTCCAGGGATATGGTTCGTCTGGCCGTGGGGCTTCCTCGACGGAATCAGTCGCGAATTACAGAGGCCGGTGTAACGGAGATATGGATCTACACAGGAATGCGTTATGTCAGCCGCCTGGAACCGGTGGATGGGGGATATTGGTATCGCGACCGGGCCGGCCGGCTGCGGCGTTCATATGACAGCGTGTGGATTGATCACGGCTATCAGGAGGAATTTCCGATCTTGCGTGTGGAATTCTCCGGTGGCGTTGTAAAAGCCATCGAGCGGATGCAGAAGTGATACTACATTTCCCTGACCTTCAATACCACGGTCCGGTTCATTTTCCGGTTTTCGGCAGTGGTATTCGGGAAGGGCGGACGGAATTCACCCGCGGACGATACGGTGATCCTTTCGGGAGGGAGGCCGCATTGCTGGGTCAGATAGGTGTTAACCTTTCTGGCCCGCAATAGTCCCAGGGCCTTGTTGTTGCTTCCGTTGGACTTGGATTTCAACATGGCTGTTGAATCCGTGTGCCCTTCGACTTCAAGGTGGAATCGTTTTCCCTTGAGGGATGAGGCAATGGTCCCCAAATCCTGCCTGGCTGTGGCTGTCAGTTCCGAGCCCTCCGAAAACAGGCCGTACTGAAACACTACGGTCGTCTCCCCGCCGATTGTTGTGCAGCTCCACCGGGCTCCTGTGAGCGGGGGCAAATTGATCGGCGTCATCTCTGTCTTGGTTGTGATGACCTGCTCGGTCCGTTTTAGCGTGGAGGGCGGCACTGGGAGGTGTTCGTGTAGTGGAGGCGGTGTCGATGACGGCAATGTGTATGTAGAGGACGGGATAGGTGGATTGGCTAACGCAGGAGTGAATGATTGACTTCGCGGTTCGGGAGAGGAAGAGTTTATGCTGGGATTGCAATCCTTCAAAACCTGTGCATCCGGACGCCCGATGCTATAGCCGATGAAGAGGGTAATCACGGCACACAAGACACCTGCCGCCAAAGTTCCTGTGAATAGGATCTTTGGAACCCGTTTGTTGTTAAGTTCATCGCGCATAACCTCCACGTCGTCAAGCATGCGGCGTAACTGCGTCAACTTGTCGCTCCACTGCCTTTCGGCATCGGCGTAACGCGTCTCCGACAGGAGCTTCTGTTGATTGACTTTAGCAGTTTCTGCTCGGGCAGTCACAAGATCCGCTTCCAAGGCGGCAAAGCGGGTTTTGCATCCCTGCAAGTCCTGCTTTGCCCGATCTCGGATGGACAGGGATTCTTGTTGTTGTTCAAGGGCGGCTTCAAGCTCTAAACGGAGCGCCTTCAGCTCAACGGTCAGGTTGGCAATGGTGTCGTCGGCAGGCATGTCTTCAGTTGCTGAGCTAACGATGGTGTTGAGCAGGCGTTCCTCCGCAGTATTCACGGGGAGGCACTCATGAAATGATACCGGATCCGGTTCAGGTGGCGTCACAGTGATGGACGGCACGTCTTCCTGAGGCATTTCGTCCATATCAAAGGATGTGTCCCCGTTGGGTTCCGGTTCCTGCCGAGGTGTGTCTGATGAGAAAAAGGGATCCGATTCAAATACATCGTCATCGTTGCTGTGGTTTGTTGGCATGGGAGATCCTTCCATTGGGGAGTTCGTCGTGTCCGGGTAGGAAACATGAGGGCGCTCGGGAAATATTGATCGTAAGGGGGTGGGTTCAGTTGCGTTGGACAAGGGAAGGGGCGGGGTCCCGTCAGGCCCGGATTCTACGGGCGCTAGAGGGCGGGGGGGGTGGGTAATGGCTGATAGAAAATCCATCTGCAGAGGGTTCTGCATGTCTTTGCGCGGTTTGGCATTGGACGGTTTCATGTATATCCACCTAGGCCGGACTTTAGCAGAACGTTCGTGTCATGAAAACAGAGATAACAGTAATCTCCAGAGAAGTAAATCTCGTGCCTCTTCTGGCGGTTTGTTAGGATTCAATCCATGAGGGCATTGTTCCTGTTTGCAGTTCTATCCGTGGTAGTTCCGGCGGAAGCGAAACTTTCCGCCGATCATATCAGGGTATATGCCATAGAACCGGCCAGTTTTGATTATGTCTTTACGGCGGTCGTAGCCGAGAATTCGAATAATCCCATACTGTCGCTCAATCATCGGAGTGGTCGCACCTCTTTTGTACGGCCCGGTGGGCAGGTTGGGGAATATGTGGTCAGTAATTATCAGTCAGGAGTGACGCATTTATACAATTCAACCATTAACAGTACGCAGGACGTGAAGACGGGCAGGGTTTCATTGTTCGGCAAGGCTGGCCCACCCGTAGTGTTGGAGCTTGGGAGGCGTTTACCCCAGACGGGTTGGATGGCCTATCTTGTGGATCTAAACGACGGGAACTGGTGGTATGTCAGGGAGTCAGATGTCATTGTTCGGGACACTGTTTCAGTACACATTGGCCCGGTGGGAAGCAATTCCGTCACGTTCTTCATGGCTGGCATCACGAACAAGGCTACATTGATCGCAGATGCCGAGATCAGGGATTTGACCCGGTTGTGGGCGGCAAATGCGAGGAAACGGACACAGAAGAAGCCGGATGACGCCACGGAGATGTCCATGGATGACACCCTGCTTGAAGCGCCTGCACAAGTTCCTTCGGCTAAAGCTGTTGCGCGTCAGGCCTCACGGTCTGTTGTTATGCGATATCCATCGCGAACCTTTTTTGGGACTGATTATTCCTGCCCGACCGAGTACATGGTCTTGCCGGCGATCTGGAATGCGAATGGGCAAATTGTAAGGCCGCTCATGATTGTTCCGCGCCGGTTCGAAATGCGATCAGCGGGAATATCGATTGAGACTCGCTGAACTGAAGATGGAGACAGGGCATAGTGGACATCCTTGCACATGCGGTATATGGTGCGACATTCTTCAGCCGAAGTGGGATGGCGGGCGGGAGGCGTGGTCCGGCAACCCGCCCTGGAACTTGTCTCAGTGATTGGACGGTCTGGGTCGCGGCTGGGTTCGGTCTCCTGCCGGATATGTCCTCGATCGGATTGTTTTTTTTCAGTATGCTCGTTCACGGCGACGCGATTTCTTTTCATCGCTTGCCTCCCGCCGTTTTTGTTCTTTACCACTGCACGCATAGTCTGGTCATAGCTGGTTTGTTGATTGGTGGGCTAAGTACCGTGTCGCGCAGGCTTGCGTTCCTAGCCCTTGCATGGCCCTTGCACATTATCATGGACAGTATTTCTCATGGCGAAGGGCGGTGGCAGACGTTGATGCTATACCCGGTGTCGGGTTGGCATTATCACGGCGTCAACTGGTGGCAGAATCCAGCCCTGATACTGACGTACTGGGGACTTCTTCCCTTGATCTGGCTTGCGATCTACTTCTGGAGACGCGAAACCAATATCCGAATATGAATCCCCGAGATCTTCCCATTTACGAAATCGAGCAATCACTCGTCCAGGCGGCGGGTAGTGTGCGACGCATCGTTATTCAGGCCCCCACCGGATCCGGAAAATCAACCCAGATTCCGCAGATGCTGGTCGACCACGGACGGGTGCCGCACGGCAAGAAGGTCATCGTACTTCAGCCACGTCGGCTGGCAACCCGGCTTCTGGCCGCGAGGGTGGCGTCTGAACGCGGGGAGTCCATCGGCGGTGAGGTGGGATACCAGATCAGGTTTGAAGATCGTACAGGGCCGGAAACCCGAATCGTGTTTGTTACCGAGGGTATCCTGCTCCGGCGACTGGTGGGTGATCCAACGCTTCAGGATGCGGGTGCGATCATTTTTGATGAATTCCATGAGCGTCACCTGTTTGGTGATATTACCCTGGCAAGAGTCCTGGAACTTCAGAAGACCGCTCGTCCGGATCTCGTGTTGGTGGTGATGTCGGCAACGCTCGATGGCGCCGCCGTGCAGCAGTACCTGGAGCCCTGTGCGGTTCTGAAGTCGGAGGGCCGGATGTTTCCAGTCATGATGGAGTATCTGCCCAAGCCCGTGGATTCCAATCGTGTTCCGGTCTGGGAGACTTCCGCGACGGGAACGGCGGACCTCTTGCGGCGTGAACCGGAGGGGGATGTGCTGGTGTTCATGCCGGGTGCCTATGAAATCAACCGCACCATTCAGGCTTTGCGCGCGCGGCCCGAAACCCGTGGATGCGCCATTCTCCCGTTGCATGGTGAATTATCCCCCCGGGATCAGGATGCCGCCGTGGCCGGCAGTGAACGGCGGAAGATCATTGTTTCAACCAACGTGGCCGAGACCTCGCTGACGATTGATGGCGTACGGCTGGTGGTGGACTGCGGGCTTGCGCGGGTGGCACGGTTCGATCCCTATCGGGGGATCGATACGCTGTGGATTGAAAAGGTGAGCCGTGCTTCGACCGACCAGCGTGCCGGTCGCGCGGGCCGAACGGCGCCAGGCGTGTGCCTGAGGTTGTGGACGGAGCGGGAACAGCAGGAGCGCCCCCCCCGTGACATCCCCGAGATCCGACGGGTTGACCTGGCGGAGACCCTGCTGATGCTCAAGGCGGCGGGGTGTTCCGATGCAAAGACGTTTCCATGGTTTGAAGCCCCGGGGGAACGCGCCCTGACTCGGGCTGAGTCCCTGCGCCGGGATCTCGGTGCTGCGGGTGAGATGGACGGATCGATCACCGATATCGGGCGCAGAATGGTTGCCTTCCCGCTTCATCCCCGGTACGCCCGAATGATGCTGGTTGCAGCTGAGCAAGGGCGCGTTCGAGCCATCGCGCTGATAGCCGCCATGACGCAGGAGCGAGGCCTGCTGATCAGGCGGGCGGATTCGCGGCAGGAGGAATTGCGCGACCGTCACCTGGGGGATGAGGGGGTGTCCGACTTTTTCCTGCTGATGCGGGCCTGGCGTGAGGCTGAAGCCCGGGACTTTAATTTGGAGTTCTGCAGGGATGTCGGCATCCATGCGGGCATCGCGCGGCAGGTGGGAAGGCTTTACGAGATGTTCTGCCGCCTGGCACGCGGACAGGGGCTACCGCTGGAACCTGACTGGGTGGCCGATGACAAGGTCAGGAGATGCGTATTGGCCGGTTTTGCCGACCAGGTGGCCCGTCGCCTTGATGGCGGAACGTTGCGTTGCGAAATGGTTCATGGTCGCCGTGGTGTCCTTGATAAATCAACCGCGGTGCGGCAAAGCCCGTTGGTCGTGGCGGCCGAAGTGAATGAGATCGAGAGCGGCCCCAAGGGGGCAATGGATGTTCGCCTGGGACTGGTGACGGCGGTGGATAGGGAGTGGTTGGAGGAATTGTATCCCGGTTCAGTCCGGGCGGTTACACGGGTCAGGTTCGATGATTCCCGCCGCGTGATTGCTGAAAAAGGCACATACTACCACGACCTGGTTCTGGAGGTCAGGCGGGAAGGGAACCCCTCTGAAGCTGACGCCGCGCGGTTGCTGGCCGATGAGATCGAATCCGGTCGGTGCAAATTGAAATACTGGACCGATGAAGTCGAGCAGTGGATCTTGCGTGTCAATCTTCTGCGCAAATGGTGTCCTGACCTTGAGATTCCTGGCATTACCGCCGAGGTTCGGCGGTTGATTCTCGAAGACATTTGCCATGGTGCATTCAGTGTCAGGGAAGTCAAGGACCGGCCTGTTTTTCAGTCGGTCAAATCCTGGCTCGACAGTCGGCGTCAATCCCTGGTTGATAAACATGTTCCGGAGCGTGTGGAGTTGCCTAATGGCCGGAAGGTCAGGATACTCTATTCGGATACGAATCCTCCCGTGATGGCCGCTCGTATCCAGGACCTTTACGGAGTGCAGGAGGGGTTCAGGATTGCGATGGGAAGGCAGGCACTGACTATTCAGATTCTGTCTCCCAATCATCGTCCCGTTCAGGTGACTACCGATCTGGCCGGTTTCTGGCGTGACGGATATCAGAAAGTTAAAAGGGAATTGCAGAGGAAGTATCCCAAGCATGAGTGGCGATGAAAACACGAGGATAAGGGTCAGTGCCTTCCTATTTGATCTTGATGGAACGCTGATCGATTCCGAACTGCTCTGGTGTCGGGCGATCCGGCAGATGATGCAGGCTCGAAGGATGCCTATTTCCGAGGCGTACAGCCTTGAACTGGTGTTGGGGCGGGCCTGGCGTGATATTGCCGACCGGTTACGAAGGGATCATCCGGCCCTGACGGATGACGATGACGTTCTCGTGCTGGAAACGAACCGGTATTATGAGCAAGCGCGCGGGGCAACAGATATCCGCATTCATAGTTCCATGGAGCTGCTGGAGCGGCTGGCAAGGAGATATCCTGTCGCGGTCGTTTCAGGTTCCACACGGGGCCAGGTCGCGGATGCCATTGAGATGATGGGGGTGGCGGACAGCCTCAGGTTCTACCTAGGCAGCGAGGACTACCCGCGCGGCAAACCTCATCCCGACTGTTTCCTGATGGCGGCGAGAAAGTTGGGGATTGTTCCGGGTGAGTGCCTCGTATTCGAGGACTCCACTGCGGGCGTCAAGGCTGCCAGGGCGGCGGGGATGAAGTGTATCGCTCTCCAAAGAAAGAACATGCACCGTCAGGATGTAAGTGCTGCGGATCAAGTGTTGGAGGATCTGGCCGATTTTGACCACCGTGCATTTGGCGTCATGCTGGACTAACCACTATGCCTGAGCTACCTGAAGTTGAAACCGTGGTCAGGGATCTGCGGACACACCGTTTGGAAGGCGCGGTAATCCGGTCGGTTAGCCTGGGCTGGCCGCGACTGGTGTCCGGGGTGAATCCATCGGACTTTGCCGCTGCACTTTGCGGGCGGAGCATTGTGCGCATTTCCAGGCAGGGGAAGAATATCCTGCTGTGGCTGGACAACGGATCCTGCCTCCATGTCCATTTGCGCATGACGGGGAAATTCCGGATCGAGCCGACGGGACCGGCGTCGCGCCCGCATGATCACCTCATGTTTGTGCTCGGGGACGGCAGGAAACTGGTGTTCAATGATACCCGTAAGTTCGGCCGTTTCAGGATTGTGCCCAAGGGAGTCAATGGGCTCTCGGATCTTGGCCCCGATGCCCTAGACGACGCATTCACGGCGGAATTATTCCGGCATAGGCTGGAAGGCCGACGGCGCATGATCAAGCCACTATTGTTGGACCAAACTGTTCTGGCCGGACTTGGGAATATCTATGTCGATGAATCGCTGTGGGATGCCGGGATACATCCCTGTCGGACTGCCGATACGCTTGGAAAGGCTGAACTTCGCCGCCTCTATCATGCGATTCGTTCGGTGTTACGCCGGGCGGTTTTGAATGGGGGAACCACGCTGGGGACGGGAAGTGCGAACTTCTACACTGTGTCCGGCCGGCGGGGTATGCATGCCGGGAAGCTGAAGGTATTCCGGAGGGCGGGGAAATCCTGCCCGCGTTGCGGGACCCGGATTATCCGGATTGTGGTGGGACAACGCGGCACTCATGTTTGTCCATCATGCCAGACGGGTGTAGTGTGACGGTGCCTGAATTCCGGAATCCGCTCATGCTGACATCAAAAGGCGTGACCGGAGGCCTTCATTTTCATAGAGTCCTTCGAAACGGTCAAGGAGGACGATATGAAGGCAATCGGCTTGGCAGTGTTTGGCGCCTTGGTGGTGGCAGGAACAGTACATGCACAGGAGAAAACAGTGAGCAATGCAGTAACGGGAGTGGTGATGGAAACCTCGGAAGGGAATGTGGAGATTGAATTGTTTGCCGACAAGGCGCCGATATCGGTGAGTAACTTCCTGGCGTATGCCGAATCCGGCTTCTACGCCAACACGATTTTTCACCGTGTCATCCCGAACTTCATGGTTCAGGGGGGGGGCTTTGAAGCCAATATGAGCCAGAAGCCTGCCCAGGCGCCGATCAAGAATGAGGCGAAGAACGGGCTCAAGAACGATCGGGGTACCTTGGCCATGGCGCGTACCTCTGTAATTGACAGCGCTACGTCTCAATTCTTCATTAATGTCGTCAATAACGACTTTCTGAACAATGGTGCCCGGGATTACGGCTATGCTGTTTTTGGAAAAGTTACGGCAGGCATGGATGTTGTCGACAAGATTGCCGCCGTCAAGACTGGGGCGGGTGATGTGCCGGCAAAGCCGATCATGATCAAATCGGTCAAAAAGAAGTAAGATGCTTCGGATCAGCCCTGGAGGGGAAGGCTGGCTTCATTGCCTGCCTTAAGCAGGTCGAGAATTTTCAAGTACTGCGTGGCGACTTCACTGATTGTGGGGACGCTTATTAGCGACTGGAAGCGACTGTAGCGGCTAGTCAAGTCCTCCAATAATGCTGGAATCTCTGATGGTTCCTCGAATGGAAGTCCCCCCTGGCCTGTGATTTCAGGGTGGCCACCGCTGTTAAGGTAAAGCGCGGGGAGACCGCAGGACAGCGCTTCCAGGAGTGAATTGGAGCAGGGGTCGTTGCGGCTTGCGGTGATATAGATGTCGTGACGTCGCAGTTCCTGGGCCACATCGGATGAGGTTAGGGGCGCCAACATGGTGATGTTCCTGAAGACGATGGGGGAACGACCGATAAAGGTATATTCATACTGCGACCAGTCGAGATGTTCATCGAGCCACTGGTAGACGGTTGCCCCTTTGTTGATATTGTCGGACCAACTTACCGAAATAAGCCGCGTCTTCCGATTTAGGTCGAAGGGTGACCTGCCTGTTGCCGAAAATAGGCCGGGGTCTGGGGCATTGGGAATGACAACAGGCGTCTTGAAGGTTAGGGCGAGTTCCTGGTGTTTCGCAAGGCTGTAGTGGGACTGGAAGATCGTTGCATCCGCGAGTTTCCGGTTTATGGCTTGAATGCGGTGGTCGGTTCCGTCGTCCGTGCCCCGGTATGTGGCAATCGGGCCGTCCACGCGGTGCACCATGCGGCAATGGCGGTGGTGTTGACGTTTCAGCTTTCTGAAGTCAAAATTGTAGGAATTGAACAGGCAAACCCCGGTGTAGGGTGACAAGTGATTGTTTTCAACCTGCAAGCCTCGTCGCTTGAACTCGTTTTCCAGGGCGCGCATGAATTGATGCCCGCCTCCGCCTGGGGGCGGGCTGTATTCGTGGAATACGGCAAGGTCAGCCTGTCCATGTGGAATGGATGCATCGCCGGCTCCGAACAAATCAGTTATCCACTTCATGCACTATTCTTTCTAGTGAACCTGTTTTCTGACATTATCGCATATGAAATCAGCAACCACGGGTTCGGTCAGGATGTGGTCTGCGTAGTCAAGCGCCTGTTCCGTCATGGCGTTGATCCGGTCCTGGTCGGAGAGGACGTCTCGCAGCCATTCCGCCCGTCTGGTGAAGTGGCCGATGTCAACATGGTTCAGGACCCGGTAGCTGGCTGGATTGTCCAGGGGGGCGGAGGCATCAAACTCGCCGACCTCAGGAAGCAGTTCCAGGTAATGAATATCCTTTTTCAGTCCAAATGGTTCTGGCATTTCAACCAGGGGGGGGCGCTCGAAGATGAGCGGTCGGCCCATCGCCAGGCTCTCCGCGGCTTTCCAGGGCAGCACGGCGTGCGGCAGGGTGTTGACCATGGTCAGGCGCCCGTCCATGAGGTGACGTGCGTAGGCCCATGGGTTCAGGTTCGGGTAAACGATCCGGTTATCCTCGATGGCCTTGTTCCCCCGGCTGGTAAGACGATAATATCCAGTGATTCCCGCATCCTTGAGCGCCTTCTGGACATGATAGCGGATCCAGAAATGGTACTGTGCGGGATCGAGAGTGGCCGTTGACTCGAAAGGTGATCGGTTCCCTTCCATGACATAATTCTTATACACTCCCACGACGTGGCAAATGTCGTAACGCGGACGGCCGCAGTGTCTAAACCAGTTCATTTTCCGATAGAACCGGTCGCGGGCGGGATCAGGCGAAAAAAAGAAGAATGGAAGGATTTTCCGCTTCAACTCCGGCTTGCCGGCTTCCCTGAGCACCTTCTCGGTGACTTGCCAGTTGAGATTGGATTTGAAATAGACGTCGCACCGTTCAAGTGCTGGGAGATCATAGAAGAAGACATGGTCGTTCATATCAAAAACAACCGGATGTCCGTCAAAATCCGCCCAGGCGCTGGTATGTTCACGCGGTTTCATTATGCGAGGTAGCGGGCGGGGGGCATCAACGGGTGTGGCGCCCTTGCACTTCATCAGGGACTTGTAGATCACATGGAAGAAACCCTCGTTCAGCAGTTCGGGCTCATAGAGTTTTATATTCATGTCATGGACCTCCGGATCACGGATTCCAGGTCTGATTCAAATCGGGACCAGGTATGATGCTGTACAATGGTGTGCCGGGCGGCATGTCCCATCTTGAACGCCAGGTCAGGCCGGGAGAGTGTTTCCATGAGCGCCGCCTCGAATCCGGTATCATCGCCAGGCCTGACCAGGCGGCAATTATGCTTGTCCTCGAGGTGGTAACCGTTACGGATGGCTCCCGTCTGGCTTACAACGACCGGGCGGGCCATGGCCATGGCCTGTAGAAGCGTTGTAGTTCCCGCAGAGTAGGTGTTTTCGTGAACGGGCAGAGCAATAACCCTGGCCGTTGCCAGATGAGTCCTGATTTCCGGGAAGGGAACATTGACAAGCACCTCGGTATTGGTCGGCACACTACCCAAGCCGGCCGCACGGTCCTTGTCCACGATCAGGCGGAATGAAATTGAGCGGTGACGTGCCGCGAGGGACAGCAACGAAGCGAAATCCCGCTGAGGATCAGCCCCGACACTCAGGACATCAACGTCCGGGGAGTCGGTCTGGAAGGGGGTGAAATAGCTTTCGTTGACGCCAAAGGGAATGAATGCGACGCGCGGGTCGTCCGGAGGCATCGTCAGCCATTTCCGGAGCCACAGGGCTTCTTCCCAGCCATACGCCACGAATTGCTTGATTCGCCGGTACTGGGCCCGGTAGAGACACTTGAGCACCGGGTTCCTCAGCCTGGCGATTCGTTCCGGCAAGCCGATGCTGACATAGATCAGGGGCCGGGCGATCAATCCGCAGTAATTTAGCAGCACCAGAGGAATTCCCACGGTGTCGACTGTTGAAAGGATGACCCGGCATCGGTTGGCCTCCCTGCGGTGCGTGAATAGGGTCTGGAAATCACCCGATAGTCCGCCGCAGCGTGTGAGGACATGTCCAAGCCATTGGGCCAGCCGGCCCTGGTGAGGGATGATCGCGAGTT
>CAYOQM010000004.1:12991-33867 GCA_964406065.1 uncultured Verrucomicrobiota bacterium | reverse complement strand
CCGTCACGGAGAGCCGGTATGCGGCCAATCTGGAGTACTTCATTGAAACCCTTCGGAAACGAAACTGCAAAGTCATCATAATGACCCCCAATCCCATGCGGTGGACTCCCACCCTGAAGAATATGTACGGGAAACCGCCTTATCGCCCGTTCGACCCGGACGGGTTCAACGTGACGTTGCGCCCCTATGCCGACGGCGTGCGTGCGGTGGCGAAGAAGAGAATTGTACCACTGGTCGACGTGTATGCGGCCTTTCAGGAATACGGGAAAGACAAGAGTCTGTCAATCGACGACCTGCTACTTGATGGTATGCATCCGAATGACAAAGGGCACCGACTCGTGGCAGACCTGCTGATCAAAGAAATCCTGACACCCATCGTCGACTTGTCAGCGGTTAAATCGCCCCAGGAACTTGACGTATATATCGGCAAGAGGATCGCGCTTACCGGGGTATACCACGAGGGCAAGACGTGTTATGTGAGCCTCGGCGACACCAAGATCGAGGTCTTTCCAGAGAATGCTCACCCTGGAGATGCGATCAAAGTGACTGGCGTCCTCAGGAAATGTGGGCCAATGCCGAAAGGCAGATCAGATCTCCAGGCACCTTCTGTCTCGTATTGGCTCGAACAGTGATTCAAGGAGCATCCAACATCGTCGCGCGGATACGCTCGCAAGCTCGTGATCCTGACGCCGTCCGCTCGAGCCATATGAGGAAAGATCCGGGGAGAGTCTGTGTCCTCGGTTCCTCTCTGTTCCCAGGGGTCAGATGTTGCGCAGCAGCGCGATTCGCATGACAAAAGTTGTGCCTTGATGGGTGGAGGTTTCGAGGATCAGTTCCCCCTTGTGGGCCTGGACGATTTCCCGGGCGAGATTGAGGCCCAGTCCCGTGCCGGCGGTTTCCCGGTTCCGCGATTTGCATCCCCCTGTAGAATCGCTCGAACACCCGGTCGTACTCCGAAGGCGGGATCTCCATGCCGCTGTTGGACACCGAAACCAAAGCCATGCCGCATTGCTCCTCAAGGGTTAGACGGATCCAGCCGCCCGTCCGGTTAAATTTGATGGCATTGCTCACGAGGTTCTGCAGAACCTGTTCATCAAATTGGCATCCGCCATGATCCGTCGAACTTCTGTGGATCGGCGTGTCAAAGGCCTGGCAATACCTCGAATGGCGCCCGAATCTGGCAACCAATCTATGGCTGGCGCTCTTCACGAACAGTCCCCCCATGGGCGTCACGAACAGGTTGGTTGATACCGGGTTGACTTCTGCCAGCAACCGGTTCTATAGAGTAAAGGCCTGGCGTTGAGGCGCCGGATGTCGCGCGGGCGAGGGACATGATCAGCCGAGTGTTGTTGTAGTGAGAGAATCACGGATGTAGAGTCATGAGAACAGAGGAGAATATATATGTTTCTGCGTCCCCATGATTTTGTGCTGTTTCAGGGCGATTCCATCACCGACGCGTTCCGCAAGCCCGAGGAGGTGGGCACCTCCTACCGGTTGGGCGCCGGATGGGCGATGATGGTGGCTGCGCAGTTGTGCGCTGAGCATCCGGAGATGAATCTGAGGTTCGAGAATCGCGGCGTGAGTGGCAACGGCATCCGTCATTTGCTGGAGCGTTGGAATCAGGACTGCCTGGAACTGCGTCCGAACGTGCTGAGTCTGTTGATCGGCGTGAACGAGACCTACGGCGTTTTCGACCGGGGCGAACTACCTGCTCATGACAAGTTCCGGGCTGGATACAGGCAGTTGCTTGACCAGACCCGCCAGACCGTTCCCAATGTCCGCTTTATCCTGTGCGAGCCGTTCCTGCTGGAAGTTGGCGTCGTCACGGCCGCATGGCTCGACGACCTGCGAGTGCGCCAGGAGATCGTCCGTTCGCTGGCGGATGACTACGGCGCCGTATTCGTTCCGCTTCAGCAGGCCTTCGCGAAGGCGGCCATGCAAACCGGCCCGGCGTATTGGTTGTTCGATGGTATTCATCCGCATGCCGCCGGACAATGGTTGATCATGCAGCAATGGCGGCGGGCCGTCGGCCTTGCCGGACCAAACGACTGAAGCGCCTAGTGGCGAGCATGAAGGATGACGAAGAAGGGCGTATGCTGCGGAAGCAGGCGGGCGCACGGCGTGACGGAATGAGGACGCCGGAAGAACGGCTCGCTGGGGTGTTACACAATGGAAAGGAAATGCTGCGATGATGACTGTTGTTCAGTGTTGGGATGATGGTGTGACGGCGGATGTGCGTCTGGTGGAGATTCTCCGCCGTCATGGTGCCAAGGCGACCTTTAATCTGAATGCCGGCGCTCATGAAGCCGGGCGCAAGAAGTCCTGGGTTTATCAAAACACTGAAGTTTGGAAACTCGGCTGGAAAGAAATGAGGGAGATCTACGCCGGGTTCACGATTGCCAATCACAGCCTCACTCACCCGCGACTTGAACAGATCCCCATCGAGGATGCCCGTCTGGATATTTCCGAAGGGCGCGCCCGCTTACAGCAGTTTTTCGGCCAGCCCGTGTCCGGATTCGCCTATCCGTTCGGCACGTACAATACGGCGGTGGAGACGGCGGTGCGCGAAACAGGGCATGTCTATGCGCGCACCACCGTCAGTGTTGAACACCCGTTTCCCCCGGCGAATCCGATGGCCTTCCACCCGTCCTGCCATGTCCTCGCGCCGGACCTGTGGACGCGCTATGAAACGGCCCGGACGGGCGGGGTGTTCTATTTCTGGGGGCATTCCTACGAGTTTGTCACGGAGGCCATGTGGACGGAATTCGACCGGATGATCAAGCGCATCGCTTCCGATCCGGATGCCCGATGGGGAGAGGTGGCGGACTTGTTTGTCGGTAAGCAAGCCTCGCCTTCCTCCTGTTGAGATTCATATTTGATGACGCCCCTTCATTGTGTTGCTGTGGAGTTCCTTGCCAGCGGGCAAGGGGGAACGGTAAGATGACGGAGCTTGGTTATAGTCGGCAGGAGATCGTTTGTGAAAATTATCCAGCCTTTGAATACCGGTCTTTTGCAGGACTGGAGCGAATGTCACCAGGACTATCTGTATGATGAATCCCGCCTCGGCGGAAGGGCAGATTCCATCGCCTTCCCCGCTGATGAGGATGAAGTGCGTCGCGTTGTTTCCGGGGTCAGCGCAGCGGGAGGGGTGCTCACGGTCCAGGGTGCCCGCACGGGTATCGCGGGGGGTGCGGTTCCCCTGGGAGGGTGCATACTTAACCTCAGCCGCGTGAACAAGATTGATTCACGCTTCAACGGCGAGCCGCGTTTATCCGTGGGGCCCGGAGTGAGTCTGGATGAGGTGCGTGCCACCTTGGCGGAGAGCCCTTTTTTCTTCCCACCCGACCCGACGGAATCTTCAGCCTCGATCGGGGGAATGATCAGCACCAATGCCTCGGGCGCCCTGTCCTATTTCTATGGGCCAACCCGGAAATGGGTCGAGGCACTCCGGGTGGTTCTGGCGGACGGATCCCGACTTACCCTGAGACGCGGGCAACGGTTTGCCACAGGACGGAAGTTTGCCCTTGTTACGGAGGAGGGCCGGGAGATCGGCGGGCAGCTGCCGTCCTACCGGATGCCGGGTGTTAAGAATGCGGCGGGGTATTATGTTGATGACGACATGGATCTTCTTGACCTGTTTATTGGAATGGAGGGGACGCTGGGAATCATTACCGGAGCGGACCTTCGCCTGATGCCTCGCCCGGCGGCGCGGTGTGGACTCACGGCCTTTCTTCCCTCGCGGGAGGCGGCCCTGCTCATGGTGCGACGGGCGCGTGGCGAGGCTGCAGGCGGGCAGCCCGGATTGCTGACCAGGCCGGCGGCCATCGAGTATTTTAATCACGATACCCTTGCCCTGTTGCGCCGGATGAAGGCCGACGGGAAGGGGGCGGCGGGGCTCCCCCCCCTGATGCCGCATTACCATACGGCAGTGTATCTTGAATATCATGGGTCTGATGAGGAAACAGTGGAGGCCGCCGCCGTGGCGGCCATCGACGCGGCCGTCGCTGCGGGGGGGGATGAAGCGGACACCTGGTATGCGGCGACGCCTCGCGACATGGAGCGGCAAAAGGCATTCCGGCATGCCGTGCCGGAAGCGGTGAATCTGCTGATCAGTGAGCGGCAGCGGACGGATCCGGCGATCATCAAGTTGGGCACCGACATGGCCGTTCCGGATGCCTCTCTGGAATGGGTGATGGCCATGTATGGTGAGGATCTGGCGGCGGCGGGACTGGAATCGGTGATATTCGGCCATATCGGAAACAACCATGTCCATGTCAATATCCTGCCCCGCACAAAGGCGGAATATGACCTCGGCAAAGCCCTTTATCAGTCCTGGGCGCGCCGCATCGTGGGCCTGGGTGGGACTGTTTCCGCCGAGCATGGGATTGGCCGAATCAAGGCGCCGTTGCTGGTCGGGATGTTCGGGGAGGCCGGGGTCGCTCAGATGCGTGCCCTGAAACGCCTGTTTGACCCCGGGCTGGTGTTGAATCCAGGCGTGCTGTTCAATGGAGACGCGTGATATGAAAGCCATTAAAGTTTTTTCCCCGGCCACCATTGGCAACATCGGGCCTGGATTTGATGTCCTGGGGCTGGCGGTTCGCCATCTGGGTGATACCGTTGAAGCCGTCCGGTTGTCCGGCGGCCGGATCCGGATCAAGGTGGATTCCCCCGTGCCACTCTCCGCAGATCCCGCCAGGAATACGGCGGGACTGGCGGCGGCCAACGTTTTCAAGTACCTGAACATCAAGGGGGGAATCGATATCACTCTGCACAAGGGATTGCCCGTAGGATCCGGACTTGGATCCAGTGCCGCCTCGGCCACAGCCGGGGCCTTTGCCGCGAATTTCCTCTATGGGGGCGGGCTCAGCACCGAACAGTTGATCCTTGCCGCAACCGAGGCGGAAGCCGTGGTGTCGGGCGGATTCTTTGCCGACAATACAGCGCCCGCCCTGATGGGCGGGGCCACGCTGACCCGGTGCTGCATCCCGCTGGATGTCACCCGGATCGGCTCCATTCAAAGCCTCCGGATAGTCCTGGTCACACCCAATGTTATCGTCCTCACACGGGAGGCCAGGAAAATCCTGCCGAGCCAAGTGCCGATGGAATCGTTCATCGCCAACATGGCCAATACGGCCCTGATCACCGTCGCCTTCGCAAAAAATGATTACTCTCTGTTTGCGCGCAGCTTGAACGATGCGATTGTAGAGCCCGTGCGCTCAAAACTGATCCCGGGGTTTGATGAAGTCAAACGGAATGCCCTCAAGGCCGGGGCGGATGGTGTCGCCATTTCCGGATCCGGTCCCACCCTGTTTGCTATTACCGACAACTTGAGCAAGGCGAGGGTGATTGAAAAGCAGATGGTGCTGACATTTAATTCACTCGGCATTTCGTCCAGGAGCTGGGTGACCACGGTGGATCCGAAAGGAACCCGGATTGTGGAGTAGCCCCTGCTACTTCCGGTCTTCCCGTCCCACTTCGATTGTGATGTGGAAGAAGCGCCCGGAGGTGCTCATGGAAACATTGGCCTCGCCAAAGGCCTGCAGCACATCCGCCCAGGTTCCCGCCTGGTTGAGCCTTTCACGCGTCGCCTCCATGTTGGAGGCGCCCTTGAAGAGGGTGGCCAGTTTCAGGATCCCGGCAACATTCCGGAGGGTCTGGCCGAGGCTGTCGAGTTGGATATGGGCCATGGCCGACTGACCGGCACCATACGGCGTCCGTCCTGCCGTCGGCGGCGTGCCCGCGGTTTCCAGCACATGTTTCAGGATCGAGGCATTGCTGGCCAGGATAAGCCAGTCGCCCACCATCGTGGCGGCGACGCGTTCGCCGGCTTCGAATGAACCATAGAAGTTTCTTCCCGGTTCCTCGATGAGGGTGATGCCCTTCGAGCCCTCTTCCATCCTGGACTCAAGCGTGAAGGCATACTGGTGGTTCAGCTGGTCGATCAGCCGCCGGAGCCTCGCGTCAGCCTCGTGACGGCTTCCCACTTGAAGCCCGATCAGGATGGTGGGCGTCTTGACCCCCTTGATAAAGGCGCGGAGTGTGGAGCCCAGGGGTCCGCGGAGTCGTCCATTGTGCTGTTGATCCAGAACGGCCGCAAAGGCCATGGCGTCCGCTGCGGTGTTGTTGGTCTCCGTGAACTCGCGGATCGACTGCAGCCAGAGGGAGGACGGTTCCTTGGGGATCAAGGCCTGCAACCAGCCCAGGGGCAGGAGGGCCAGAAAATCCGACTTGTCCGCGATGAGCGACTGAACCCCATTCACGCCCGGCAAGGCGGCCAGGGGCCTGGCCTCCGGGAGGCTGTTTTGGCCGGTCATATACAGGGAGAGTTGGCGTCCGGTCAACTCCATCCGGTAGGCAGTAAGGGTGGGGCCGATTTCGAACCAGCCCCATAGGGAGGATGGACGTTGCAACAGTTGCCGTGCCTGGGCTGGCTTCCCGGTTGTGGCCAGAGATTGGCGTCCAGGCCGTTCCTCGGCAGTTTCCAGCAGGCAAGCCACGCCTGCGGGATCACTCGAAAGGCATCCGAGCACCAACCCTTCCGAAAGGGCAAGGGAAAGGTGGAGCTCTGATTTGTCAAGGGAAGTGCGCACACGATAGAAGGTCAGTCGTCCCTCATCCAGTGTGACAGGGAAGAAGTCGCGTGACTTGATCCAGGCGGTCTGCCAGCGGAGGCTCCGGCTTCGGGAGCCGATCCAGGAGGCAAAGACCAGTGCGGGCTTGTGCCGGGCTCCCAGGGATGGAGTAAAAGCGATGACAGACTGGTCGGAGGCCAGTTTGCGGGCCCATTCTCGGATCACGGTGTTGGTGGTGAGGGCGGCTAGATCCGCGTCCTGCACTCCCCCGGCCTTGAGCACATCGCCGAAGAGCGGGTTGCGGAGAAGCGGTTCCCATTGTGCGGCGAGGTTGGTCTGGACACTGACCACGGTGGCATCGGCGGGAATGGCTGAAAAGACACGGTCAGGCTGGTAGGGCACATGGAACAGCCACCAGGCGGCCAGAATCATGGCCGCCATCAAGATCAGCCAGAACGACAGCCTCTTGCACTTGGTCATAGGGGTGGCCTTACTTGATTCGGCCTTCCGCCAATTGCTTCAGGAAGTCGGCATAGGTCGTCTGAAGCCCGGCCTGAAGGGATAGGGTGGATTTCCAGCCCATCTTGTTCAGCTTGGATGAGTCGATCAGTTTCCGGGGTGTTCCGTCAGGTTTGGCGGTGTCGAACACAATCGATCCGCGATACCCGACGGTGTCCTGCACGAGGAGGGCGAGTTCCCGGATGGAGATTTCTGTGCCCGATCCGATGTTGACGATCTCGCTGTCGTCGTAATGGTTCATCAGGAACACGCAGGCATCAGCCAGGTCGTCGGAATGGAGGAATTCCCTCAAGGCGACACCGGTTCCCCAGATGGTGACCGTGGGCGCTTGCGCGACCTTGGCTTCATGAAAACGCCGGATCATGGCGGGCAGGACATGGGAATTCTGGGGATGGTAATTGTCGTTGGGGCCGTAGAGGTTGGTGGGCATGACGCTGATGAAATTGGTGCCGTACTGGCGGTTATAGCTCTGGCACATGATGATGCCCGCAATTTTGGCCAGCGCATAGGCCTTGTTGGTTTCCTCAAGATGGCCGGACAGCAGCGCATCCTCCCGGATTGGCTGCGGGGCGAATTTCGGGTAGATGCAGGAGGATCCAAGAAACAGAAGCTTGGCCGTCTTTGACTTGTAGCTGGAATGGACAATGTTGTTCTGGATCTGCAGGTTGCTGTAGGCAAATTCTGCAGGATAGGTGTTATTGGCGAAAATTCCGCCCACCTTAGCAGCCGCCAGAAAAACAAATTCCGGACGGGTGTCCTCGAAAAACCGCTCAACCGCCGCCTGGTTGATCAGGTCAAGTTCCTGATGAGTCCGCGTCAGGATCGTCTTGTACCCCTTGGCCTGCAGGGCGCGCACGAGAGCCGAACCGACCAGACCGCGATGTCCCGCCACGTAAATCCGGGAGTTGGGTTCCATTTTCATGGCTGTATCCTTATGCTTTTGACTAGTTGTTTAACGTCGTCCATTCCCTGGCGCGCCAGATACTCGCTGATTCCGTCGATCACTTGCAATGAGGTGGTGGGTTCTGTGAAATTGGCGGTTCCTACCGCCACGGCCGAAGCTCCGGCAATCATGAACTCAATGGCGTCCCTTGCCGTCATGATGCCGCCGAGCGCGATCAGGGGAACTGTGACGGCCCGGGCGGCCTCGTAAACCAGTTTCACGGCGATGGGATGGATGGCTGGTCCACTCAAACCGCCTGAGACATTGGCCAGGATGGGGCGGCGTGTCTCAATATCAATGGCCATGGCCGGGAAAGAGTTGATCAGCGAAATGGCATCGGCGCCGTTGTCCACACAGGTCCGGGCGAACGCGCCGATATCGGACACGTTGGGCGCCAGCTTGGGGATGATCGGAAGTCTGGTGCGTGCCCGGACGGCAGCCACCACTCGTGCGGTGGAATCCAGATTGATCCCGAATGAACTTCCGCCTGCTTTCACATTGGGGCAGGAGATGTTGATCTCCAGGGCATGTACCCCCTCCACGCCGTCGAAGCGGCCGGCCACTTCGGCGTATTCCTCCAGCGTTTTGCCCCAGATGTTGACGATCACGGCAACCTCATGCTTCCGGAGAAACGGCATGTATTTCTCGATAAATCCTGTTACCCCGGGATTCTGAAGGCCAATGGCGTTGAGCAGTCCGCCGGGCACCTCCACCATGCGGGGCGTTCTGTTGCCGCCCCAGGGTTCCAGGCTGATCCCCTTGACGACGATCGCTCCCAGACGGTTGAGGTCTACCAAGTCGGCATATTCAGGCCCGTAGCCAAAGGTGCCCGAGGCGACCATGACGGGATTTTTCATCCGGATGCCCGCCACGTTGATCTCCAGCTTGGGTTTTTTGTCACTCATCCCAAATCACCTCCCCGGCCTCGAACACCGGGCCATCCTTGCATACCCGTGCGAGCGTCTCCTGACCGCTGAGCCGGACTTTCTGTACACAGGCCAGGCAGGCGCCGACTCCACATCCCATGTGGCGGTCCAGCGACAGCCAGGCTTTCCAGTTGCCCCGCAGGGCACGATCACCAACCGCCCTGAGCATGCCATTGGGACCGCAGGCGAAGAACTCGGGGGAACTGCCGGCCGGGAGGGTCGGGAGCCATTGGTCCAGCGCTGCCGTGACCAGGCCCTTGACGCCCAGTGAGCCGTCATCCGTGGCGATCCGGACCTCCCATCCGAGGTGGTTGAATTCATCGGCCAGTAAAATGTCCGTCGCCCTTGCGCCACCCACGAACAACACCCCTTTCCGGGGCAGGTGACGGGCCAGGAAAAACAAGGGGGCCACGCCATATCCCCCCGCCACGAGGACCGGGGTGACGCCCGCCTTGAGTTCAAGGGGAAAGCCATTTCCCAGCGGGCCGATCAGGCTCAAGTTGTCGTCGGGCTTGAGTCCTTGCATAGTCGATGTGCCCCGACCTACGGTCTTGTAGAGGAGGGAAAGATGCTGGCCCTCCACGCGGTAGATGCTGAAGGGGCGCCGTAACAGGGCGTCATGCAATTGGGCAATGCGGAGATGCACGAATTGCCCCGGTCGCGCCGCCGCAGTCATTCCGGGCAACTTCAGCGTCAGCACCCGGTAATCCGGTCCCATGCGATCATGGGAGATGACAGTTCCAATTTCAGTTCGCATAAGAGGCCCCATATTATCGGGTTGTTGCGACCGCTTCAACCAATTCCGCCAGACGTTGTGCGGCGCCGGTCGCGGCACGCTGGTAGGCGGCGGTGCGCATGGATCCAAGCCGGTCAGGATGAAGATAACAGGAGCGGATGATCAGGTCCAATGCCTCCGGGGTCAGCGCCGTTTGATCCATGACCTCGGCCGCCCCGGCCAGCGCCATGGCCCGTGCATTGGCCATCTGGTGGTCGCGGGCGGAATCAGGGTAGGGGACGAGGATGGACGGGACGCCGAAGAGTGCCAGTTCCAGGCATGAATTGGCGCCAGAACGTGCAATGGCCAGACTGGCCTGTCGGTAAACCGGCACCATATCGGCGCAGAACCCGTGGACGATGGCGGGAATGCCGATGGCGTGATAGGCGGCCTCCACTGTTTCCCGATTCCTGTTTCCCGCGAGGTGAATCACCGAAACGGCAAGACCGTCGGCCTTCATGCGGGCCAAAGCGGCCGGCACTACTTCGTTCAGGCGCTGGGCTCCCTGGCTCCCTCCCATGACCAGCACGGTAAAGGGATGCAGTTTAGGGTCCGCCCCTGCCTGCCCGGCCGCCTCTTCCATCTGCTGGCGGAGCGGCAAGCCGGTGAGTTGCAGCCGCGGATGCGAAAGATAATTCCGCGTTTCTGGAAAGGTGATGGCGACGGCTGTGGCCAGCCGGCTCAGCCAGGCAACAGCCTGCCCGGGGATGACATTGGCTTCATGCAGGACGACGGGAATGTTCATGCGGCGGGCCGCCAGGACCGGAGCCACGGAGGAGTAGCTTCCCATGGCCAGCAGGGCTTGTGGACGCTGGTGCCGGAGTGCGCGCCTGCTGTTCAGGTAGGCGCGGGTGAGGCCGGTCAGCGTCCGTGGCAAACGCAGCGGATGCAGCGTGATGGCTTCCGCGCCGATTTCAACCACCGGGCCGGTCCAGGCCTGGCGCGTGGCCGTTTCGATGGCTTTTCCCGACATCCAGAGCGAGACCTCGTGTCCCCGGTGACGGAGCGCCATGGCGGTTGCCACACCCGGAAAAACATGTCCGCCGGTCCCGCCGCAGGAAACACTGAACTTCGCCATGAAAGGATCCTCTAAATGAATCGTGCCATTATCCAGATTCCCGCCGCCAAAGCAATAGGCGCCACCTGCAAGGGCGCCGGTTTGCGCCAGTCATTCGGGGGGGCGCCCGCGAGACGGGTCGTCAACAGGGAGGACATGGCGGGAATGATCAGGATTGCCATCGTCATATCCAGAGGTTCCAGATGGAGGGGTAGGCAGGCTGCCGGCCAGGCGGTGAGCGCGAGGAAGCCGGCCATCAGGCCTTTGAGGGGCAATGATTTTCCCGGCAACCAGGAGAGAAGGGCGGGACCCAGAGCCGCACCGCCCAACCACGCCAACAGTAGCGTGAGCACGATGGGCGGGGCGCATGACTGGAGGTGATCCAGTGAATAACAACTCGCGCGGAAGCCGGAAAGAAGTGTTGCCAGAAGGAGTACCGGAATCGCCGCTTTCCCGGTCCTCAGGAGATATCCGGGAATCATGCTTCCGCCTGGCAGGCCCTTCATCTTGGCATCGGGTGTCATCATCATAAATTAACGACCCTGCAGGATGTTTAACAAGGGAATTCAGCCGAAGATTGATCCTTTCCATGAGGGATGATAGGGTGCTGCCCATGCAGGGAACAAATAACATGGGGTCTGCGCTGACAGCCTGGGATTCCCTGTATTTTGTCGTGTTGATTCTATCCATGGCGTTCATCCCCCTGTTCGCGGGGCGCTGGTGGCGGAAATGGTACCCGCTGGTCACGACGGCAGTGGCCCTGCCTTGCCTGATTTCCGTGGGTCTCAAACTGCCCGCCGCGCTGTGGGTTGCCATGGAGGAGTATGTCGCCTTCATTGCGCTCATCGGGGCGCTGTATATTATTTCCGGAGGGATTGATCTAGAAACTCCTGCCAGAGGCCGTCCCGCATCCAATGTGCTGTTTCTCCTGACGGGCGCGGTGTTGGCCAATTTTCTCGGGACCACCGGTGCGAGCGTGGTGCTGATCCGCCCGCTGCTGCGGGCCAATGCCTGGCGGCGGCATATCGCCCACCTATATGTGTTTTTCATTATTCTCGTTTCCAACCTGGGGGGCATGCTGACGCCGCTGGGCGACCCGCCGCTGTTCCTGGGCTATCTGCATGGGGTTCCGTTCCTGTGGACCCTGACTCTGTTCCCGATCTGGGGTACATCCGTTTCGGTTTTGCTGGGCGTTTTCTGGTTGATCGACTGCTGCCAAGTCCGGAAGGAACCCCTTCTGCCGCAGGCACGGGGCGATGCGGCGGAGTGTTCCCCGCATTTTGGGTTGCATGGGGCGCGTAATGTGGTTCTGCTCGTGGTGGTGATCGTGAGCCTCTTTCTGCCTGCGGCCATCAGGATTGCGATCATGGTGCTGGCGGCCCTGCTGTCCGTCCGGGCGACCCCCGAATGGATCCGGAAAAGGAACGATTTCACCTATCACCCCATCATTGAGGTGGCCATTCTTTTCGCAGGCATCTTCATCACGATCGTGCCGGTGCAGGAACTGGTGCGGTCCGCGGGCGGGGCGGGCTTTGTCAGCTCGCCGGCGGCGTGTTTCTGGAGTGCCGGCATGATGTCAAGCGTGCTGGATAACGCTCCCGCCTACCTGATCTTTTTCGAGGCCGCCAAGGAATCCGCCGCAGCCACCGCCACGCTGGTGGCGGGAGTGCCAGCCCCCCTGTTGACGGCTATTGCCATCGGATGTGTGATGATGGGGGCCAATACCTACATCGGAAACGGACCCAACTTCATGGTGAAGGCGATATGCGAGGATGAAGGGATCCGGATGCCCTCGTTCCTGGGCTACACCGGGTGGACCCTGCTCCTGCTATTGCCGTTGTATGGCCTGATTACCTGGGTGTTCCTGCTATGATAAAGAGGGGCGCCCGGGAGATTAGCGCAGTCCCAGCCGCTTCATCCATATCACGAAATCGCGGGGCAGTGGGGCCTCGACGCGTATTTTCATTTTTGTGAAGGGGGATTCGAAGGTCAGGCTGGCAGCGTGCAGCATCTGTCGCCCGATTTCACGGAATTCCTCGGGGATGGCTCCGCGTCCGGAATAGGTCTGGTCGCCCAGCACGGGATGGCCGATATAGGCGAGATGCTTTCGGATCTGGTGGGTGCGTCCGGTTTCGATTTTCACCTTCAAGTGCGTGGCCAGGGAATGGCTGTCCACCCGGTGTAGAAGGGTGACGGCCGGTTCTCCGTCCAAGGCATATTCAACGCGGCGGTCGCGATCCTGGATGTCGCCCGCGGCGAGGGCATGGTAGACTTTGATGATGCGCTGGGCCTTGAACAGATCCACGGCCTGGTCGAAGGCCACCTTGGATCGCGCGATCAGGATGCAGCCCGAGGTGTCGCGGTCCAGCCGGTGCACAGCCTGAAGCCGGGGCTGGTTCATCAGCGCTTGCAGATCGCTTTCCAGGCTGTCAGGCCCGTTTGAGAGGCGGCCGGGTGATTTATTCACCACGAGGTACTCGTTATCCTGAAACAGGATGACAGGCTTGGCAGATGAGGACTTGTGTTTTTTCGGGGGGATTATAACTTCCACTTTATCCCCCTTCTTCAGCGTGTGCTGGGTCATCCAGACACGGCGACCATTCACGAAGGCCTGCCGTTGGTCCAGAATGGCCTTGGCTTTGTTGCGCGACAGGCCAAGCCGGGCCGCGAGGAAATCCTGTAGCGGCTGAGCCTCCTGTCCGGGGCCGACATGAAGATGTTGTGATGGCATGGGGGGGATTATGGCTTCAGTCAGGCCGGGTGTCGAGGGGGAACCTGATCTTGATTTGAACTGTTTAGCCTCCTATAATGCGGGGGTTATCCGTGAAATGAGAGGCGTTGTGTTGGAGGAGGAATAGTATGAAGAAGGTTTTGATTCCCACCAAGTTGGACAAGATTGCCCAGGAGGTATTGAAAGCCAACGGACACTACGCCGTGTTCCAGGACGATGCCGGCGACATCAATCTTCTGGTGGCGAAGCACCCTGATGCCTATGCCCTGATCGTGCGGAGCGAGGAAGTGACCTCGGCGGTTATCGACAACCTGCCGGGGCTCAAGGTGATCATCCGGGCCGGCGCCGGCTTCAACACCATCGATACCAAATATGCCCGCAAGCGGGGAATCGACGTGATGAATACGCCCGGCGCCAATTCCAACGGCGTCGCCGAGGAGGTTATTGCTCTCATCCTTGCTGATGCCCGCCACCTGATCAAGGCGGATGCCTCCTGCCGTGCCGGGGACTGGGAGAAGAAGGCCTTTATGGGGCGGGAGCTTGCCGGTAAAACGGTTGGCAGCCTGGGGCTGGGCGACGTCGGGCGGTTGGTGGTGAGGGGGCTGTGAGGGTTGGGATGCACCTTCATCGGGTATAATCCGCTGGTCTCGGCGGAACGGGCCGCTGAAATGGATGTCGAACTGGTTGATCTTGAAACCTTGTTCAGCAAGTCCGATTACGTTTCCCTGCACATTCCTGAGACGCCTGAAACCCGGAAGCTTGTTGGAGCCAAATTGCTGGGACTGATGAAAAAAGGGGCGACCATCATCAATTGCGCCAGGGCCGGTGTGGTGGATGAGGATGCGTTGCGCAAGATCAAGGCGGAAAGGGCTCTGCGATTCCTGAATGATGTCTATCCGAAGGATGAACCCGGGCCGAAGAGTGTGGTCGACATCGCTGACATCATGGTGCCCCACCTCGGGGCAAGCACCCGGGAGGCCAACGCCATGGCGGCCCGGCGGGCAGCGGAACAACTGATCGAGTTCGACGAGAAGGGAGTAACCTCATACATCGTCAACCGCGATATCCCGGAAGGGCTGGATGAGGCCTACTGCGTGCTGGCCCATACCATCGCGCGGGTGGCCATCAACATTCTCGGCAAGGAGTCCAATCTCAAGGTGATTGAAACCAGTTGCTACGGTTCGCTCAAGCCGTTCAGTTCCTGGCTTGTCGTGCCGGTGGTGTCGGCGTTATGGAGCGATTTTGCCCGTTCCATGGATGCCAAGGCGGCCGTCAAGTTCATCGAAAGCCAGGGAATCACCTGCCAGAACCGGGATACGGATGAGCGCAAGGGGTTTGCCAATTCCATGACGGTTGACCTCACGGGGTCGGTGGACGTGTCGACCCTGCGGCAGGTGAGCGTGCGCGGCACGGTCACGGAGGGAACCGTGATGATTTCCCGGATCGACCAGTTTGAAAAACTGTACTTCGAGCCCAGTGGACACGTGGTGTGTTTCCAGTACAAGGACCGTCCGGGAGTAGTGGGTCGTGTCGGCGCCGCGCTGGCGGAAGCGAAACTGAACATCGAGGATGTCCGGCACTCACACCATGCCGCCACGGACCAGTCCCTGGCAATCTTCCGCCTGAATGCCCCGGCACCGGACGAAGTGGTACGAAAAATCGCCAAGGACATCAAGGCGATGATGGCGTTTGGCGCCACGTTCTGACCGTCAACAATCGGTTCCCGCCATGACCTCCGGGAAAAGCATGGCGTTGCTGAACTCGAGCATGAACTCGGGGTCGAGCGACAGGTCCACATGGCGGGCCTTCCCGGCCACGCTGGCGGCGTAGTTCTTTTCCTGCGTCGAAAGCAGGGCGCGTTTGGCTCCGAAGGACGAGGTGTTGCCCACAAACCGGATGCGCTTGCAGGGGATGGGTGGCAACATCCCGATCTGACGGGCATGGTTGCGCCGGATGAAATTGCCGAATCCGCCCGCCAGCAGGATGGCGTCCAGATCGTCCGGCTGCAGCCCGGCCATCTTGAGCAGGATAGTGATGCCAGCCCGGATCGCGGCGGTGGCCAGTTGCAGTTCCCTCACATCCCGCTGGTACAGGAGGATAGGATGCCCGGTGGCGGAGTCTTTTTCCGTCACGAGCAGGAAATGGGTTTCGTTGTTTTCCTGCACGAGCCGGGCGCGCAGGTCGTTCGAAAGTCCGGCGGGAACCTCGTCAGGTCCGAGAATGCGTCCGGTGGATTCCAGGATGCCAAGCCGCAGGAGCTCGGAGGCCACATCGATCAGGCCGGTTCCACAAAGCCCCGCCGGTTTGGTGTTGCCGATCACATTCAGGTTGACGGAGCCGTCAAGGATCACTTTTTCAATGGCGCCGCTGGTGGCTCGCATGCCGTTGGTAATGCGCGCCCCTTCGAAGGCCGGTCCGGCCGCCACAGAAGTCGCCAGCAACTGCCCGTCATGGGCCAGCACGATTTCCCCGTTCGTGCCGATGTCGACCAGCAGGGTGGGGGCCGTGGTCCGGTCCAGGCGGGTGGCTACAATTCCGGCGGTGGTGTCGCCCCCGACAAATCCGCCAATTTGAGGAAACACGTAGACCTTGGCGCAGGGGTGCACATGCAACTGAAGATCCGAGGCCTGCCATTCCAGCGCATCCCGGAACGCCGGCGCAAAGGGCATTTCCCCCAGAGCCGAGGGATCGATGCCGCAGAGGATCTCCTGCATGGTCGTGTTCCCGGCAAACACCACCTCGTAAATGCTCGTGCGGCTGATGTGCGTCTTCCGCTCCAGTTCATCGATGATCTTGTTGACCCCGTCCAGCACGGCGGACTGGAGTTGGGCCAGGCCGGACGACTCCGTGCGGCATTTCTGGATGCGGGAAATGACGTCATCCCCGAAGGAGGTTTGCGGATTCACCCGCGCCGCCACGGCGACATCCGTTCCGGTGGTCAAGTCAACCAGCGTGCCGACCAGGGTGGTGCTTCCGACATCAAAGGCGATGCCGTAACACACCGCGGTGGTGTCCCCTGGTTCGATCGCAATAATCTCGCCATCCACGTCAACCAGCGTGAAGCGTGACTCCGGAGCCCGCAAGGCACCCGGTAACGCCCTCATTGCCGAAACACTCAGGGGCGCTGTGATGCCGGCATTCCTTAACCGCTCCACATCCGACGGGAGATCCCCCGGGGTGACAGGCGGAAGAACCTGCACCACCTTGCGGACGCGGGGAAGGATTTCAACCGGTTCTCCGGTATCGGTGGTCAGGATCTGCTGATGGGTTTGGAATAGCGAGGTCTCGGGCACTTCAATGGTGGCCGGTCCTGTGATCCGAGCCAGGCAGGCAAGCCGGAAACCTTCGGCCACACGGGTATTCCCAAGCAGGGTCGTCTCGCTTGCCTCCGGTGTGAGGTGCCCGCCTCGTATGCGGACAAGGCATTTGGCGCATTTCCCCGATCCTCCGCAGGGGGTGTGGATGATGAATCCTGCCCGAGCCGCGGCCTCGAGAAGTGTGGTGCCGGGCAAGGCATGTATGGCGCGACCGGACGGTTCGAAGATGATTTTTACTTCTTTTTGCATGAGACGATGTCCAAAGTTGCGAAACGCTATACCAAAAAGGAAGGGCTTGTACAGTTTTCTATTGTCCCTCAGGCAGACAGCGCGCCCTGGCTGATTTCGTGCAGGACCGTGCTTAGCAGGAGGGAGTCTTTGGCCGATCCGAGCACCCGCCTGGCATGGATGCATTGAAGGGCGTTGGCGTGGAGTCCGGTATCGTCATAAATGATGACGGGGATGTGCTGTGTCGCGGGATGCAGCCCCAGTTGTTGCGCCAGGTTCGGGCCGTTGAAGTGTGGTAGCATGTATTTGATGAGGATGGCATGCGGATCTTTCTCGGACGCATCCTGCAGGAGCGTGTGCCCGCCATCGATGGAGTGGACGTCAAAGCCATTCCGGCTGAAGTAGTGGCGGAGATGGTAGCGCTGATGCTCGTCGTTCTCGACCAGAAGCAGGCGCCATCTAGAGGGGGCCACCTTCGTCCTGGCACGGCTTTCCCTCAGGATCTGGTCGATCAGGCGGATGAAAAGGTCGGGATCCCCGGTTTTCGGAAAAAATGCGGCGACGTTGGTCTGCGCAAAGAAAGGCTCCAGTTCTGTGCGGACGCTGAAAATGATGACGGGGGCGGGATTGCGATGCGTTTCGGCAAGCTGGCGCAGAAACCCCAATCCGCCCAGACCGGGCATGGACACATCCAAGATGATCAGGTCGGGGGTGATCTTTTCAAGCATCTCCAGCGCTGTTTCGCCCCGTGAGGCGGAGAGTACGAAAAACCCCTCCATGCTCAAACGTCCGCCAACCATTTCCTGGATGACCGCGCCATCATCAATGAAAAGGATGGTCCCCTTGTTGGCAACGGGGACCTTCGGGGGAATGGGGATGATAAATGAAGTCATTTTGTCGGATCATGTCGTCGCTTTGTTCTTCCTTGTATCCTATGCCAGATTTCAGGTAGCCGATAAAGCCTAAAATGAGCGCGGCAAGGGATGGATGACGGCCATCCCGGACTTGTCAGGATGGTCTGGTGGCTCTATGATGTCGGTCATGAATAAGCGCCCGCCTTTGAATGTCGCCATCCTGGGGTCCGGAAACGGGAGCAATGCCCAGGCGATTCTCGATGCCGTGGCGGAGGGGCGGCTTCATGTCCGTGTGGTGTGCATCCTATCGGATGTCGAGAACGCCCCCATCCTCGACCGTGCCCGGCAGTGCGGAATCCCCGCCGAGTTCGTGAGTGCCGAGCCTTTCCGGAACAAACTGGACGGAGAGGGGGAGGCGCGTTATGTGGCTCGTTTGCGCCACTATGGAGCCGAGCTGGTGGCCCTGGCTGGGTTCATGCGTATCATCAAGCCGGGCATGCTTCAGGCGTTTCCCCATCGGATTGTGAATATTCATCCGGCCCTGCTCCCGGCCTTTCCGGGAACGGAATCCTGGAAACAGGCGCTGGATTACGGGGCGAAGGTCGCCGGGTGCACGGTGCATTTTGTGGACGCAGGCACGGATACGGGGCCGATTATTCTTCAGAAGGTTGTCCCCGTACTGGAGGCGGATACCGCCGCGTCCCTGCATGCACGCATTCAGACTCAGGAGCATCTCGCCTTTCCCGAAGCCCTGCAATGGCTCTCCGAGGGACGGGTCAGGGTTGAGGGGCGTCGTGTGCGGGTGGCGCCGGCAGACGGTGCGGGATGACCGGCGCGTGTCCTTAGAATCCCTTCAGCGGGGTGGCCTCGAATGATTTTCTCCGGCGGATTTCTCCGGCCGCATGACGTGTATAGGCACTCACGTAGTTGGTAGAGAGGATCGTGAGGCGGTCATCCCCGCCGGTGGCGTAGGCGGCATCGCATTGCCAGCAGCGGGGTCCAGGAAGGGTGAGTTTGCTGATCTGGTTCTTGGCCCGCGTGATTTCGAGGTTGTGCTTTTTGACGGCTTCAAGTTGTGTCCGTCGCGCTTCCTGTTCCTTCTGTAGCCTCTTGTCCTCGATTCCGGCGGTCTTCTCCATGGTGATGATTTTTGTTTTGGCCGTGCGGGCCAGCGTTGTGCGGGAAGACGCCGTGTTGTTGGTGGCGGCAGGGGGCTGGGGAAGGTGAGACAGGAGGCTCCAGTTGGTGGATACGGCATCGAGCAATCCCTTGACATGAACATCGGAAAGCGGCTTCCCGGCCCGGTCGACGGGTCGGTATTCAATGTAGCCGGCCTGCAATCCTCCCCCGGACTTGGGGATGAACCGGATGGTGAGACGGATGTCGTTCTTCTCGTAACATTGTTCGTCGGCCCAGAATCCGGTGGTGCGTGCGGCAGGGGTCAGCCGCAGTCCGTAGCGTAAGGCGCATTCCTCCGGGGTTTCCCCGAGTCGCGCGGGGAGTGGGAGGGCGAAGGAGGCCGCCAGAAGGATGCCAAGGATCAACCGGGTATTCATCGTCATCCTCCTGGGTTGAGTTCGAACACGAGTACGCCGCAGGGCGGCAGGGTGAAGGCGATCCGGGATGAAGGCCACTCCCGTGTTTCGCCATTCCAGACCTCCTTGGCCTTGAGAGGGAACGCCAGACCGCAGTTGCCAAGATCCACCGTGATGTCCTGCGGGTGATAGATGTCGAGGTTTGTGAGCAGTAGATAGTCGGGGCCCTTCCCCGAGAGATGGCGCCGCACTCCGGCGAGTATGGCCTCGTGCTGACCGTCGACAAAAACCAGATTGCCGCTTTGACGCAAAGTTTCAGATGAGGCCAGCAGGGAATTGACCCGCGTGAAGAAATCCTGGAAATCAGGATTCGGGGGCAAGGCCAGCTTGCCCGCCGGGCCGATGAAGGGGATGCGTTCGGTGACGCCCGCCTCGACGCCCTGGACCAGTCCGGTCTGCCCTGTCGTGTAGAGGGCGCAGAGGGCATATCGGGGCAGGGCGGAGCGCGCGGAGCCGAAGAGTTGTGAGGGGACG
Organism: uncultured Verrucomicrobiota bacterium; assembly: GCA_964406065.1. Classification (GTDB taxonomy): domain Bacteria; phylum Verrucomicrobiota; class Kiritimatiellia; order CAIKKV01; family CAITUY01; genus JAABPW01. The sequence continues at coordinate 13,876 of CAYOQM010000004.1, read as the reverse complement.
CCCGTGTCGTGGGTGGTGATGGCGCAGAGATGGCGCAAGCGGGACGACACGTCGTGCAGGTAATGGAGGTAATGGCGCAGTTGCGGGCCGAAAGGATGCTCCCAACTGTTGGCCAGCAGGAGATTGATGCCCCATTCGGGGACGGTGCGCTCCAGGGTGAGTTCATCCGTGAAATATTCGCCCAGGATGGCGAGATCGGGGAAGGGGTCGCGCAGGTGCCTGCTGAGTTCCGCAACGAAGCCCGGGTTACTGCTGTGGAGATTGTCGAACCGCACCATGCCGCCGGTATGGGCCGCATACCCGGACCAGAAGGTGGCATAGTGCTTCATGTAGTCCCAGATGTCGTGCCGGACAAAGGAGTTGGGGTGGTCGTAGTCGAGAGGGACAAGGTCTTCCCAGCGGATCCAGCTTTGCAGGTGCCAGCATCCGGCCCGCTTGAAGCCGTCGGGTTCGGCATCGTCCGGGACAATCCAGTCGGGCCGGGCTCTGACAATCTGACTTTCGGATGAAACGTGATTGAGAACCAGATCAAGGCAAAGCCGCAGGCCATGCCGCCGGCAGGCTTCCACGAAGTCCTCAAACTGGTCGAGGGCGGGACGGAAATCGGATGGATCCCGGAAGCGGGGATCGACCTCGAAGAGGGCGGTGGCGGAATAAGGGCTGTTTGAGGAGCCCATCGTCGAGATCGGCAGCAGGTGCAGTGTGTCAAAACCCATGGCGGCGATTCCCGGGAGCTTCCCCGTCCAGTCGCGAATGGAGCCGGAGGCGCTGGGAATCAGCGTATAGAGGCGGACGGTGCGAAGGGAGGGGGGATCCACCATGACATAGGAATAGGGCGGGCGGTCCCAATACCATTGGTTCCCCCCGTCGAGTGAGTACTTGATC
>CAYOQM010000004.1:0-12981 GCA_964406065.1 uncultured Verrucomicrobiota bacterium | reverse complement strand
GGCGGAAGACATTCCTGTCCGTTGGGGCAAAGGGGATGTCGTGCCATTCGCCGACGCCGAAATCGTGAAGGTCAGTATGGAGGACTACCCGGGGGGGGGGCTGGCTGTTGACGTTCAGGGTGACCGTCAGATCGAGCGGTTCATCCCTGAACAGGCGAGCACAGTTGGTTTTTCCCGACTTGAAGGAGCGCTGGATGATCCCCTGTTTCCCTTTTTGGAGGGTCCGCGTGGATAGCGCGGGGATAGGGGAGCGCTGGAACATTTCTATTTGTCCGTCATCAATTCGCCGGAACGTCCGCAACGCGGACAGGAAAAGTTTTTCTTTCCGGAGCCCCGGTCTCTTTCGGTCAGCATCAGGCCGCATTTGCATTTGCCCTGGAAAGGGGAACGGGACAGGGTTTTAGTTAACGCATGAGCGAGTTGCTCGGCGTTGTAGGTTATTTCCTTGTTCCGCCGCGCAGCCATCTCTTTTGTCATTTTTGTGCTCTGGGTCATTTCGGGATACTCTCATAGAATGCGATCGGAATCAAGGGATGATGCAGGGGTAACGTTTTCGTTGACAGCTCTTATTGGGAGCGTTTAACGTATTGGCAAATTACAAAGGGGGGGATGGTTCATTGGAGTGGATGCTGAAGTGCCAGATAAACCGTTGATTCGTCCGGATTACCGGCACGTCTATCCTGTAGGGATCATTCTCATCGTTTTGATTGGGGTTGCCTTGGGTGTCCGCCACTTGCTGATCCCTGAAACATTCGGCCAGTTCGGGTTCTATCGCGGTGCGGCGCTGGACGATGCGCGGGAGCAAGCCGTGAGTTATGCCGGGGGCGCCGCCTGCGCCGAGTGTCACGGTGACATCGTCGCGATCCACGACAAGGATGCCCACGGCAGGGTGCAGTGCGAGACCTGCCATGGGCCGCGAGAACGGCATGGCAAGGATAACGATGTCAAAATGCCGGTTCCCGCCACCCGGGAGGATTGCCTGGTCTGCCATCGCAAATTGGATGCCCGGCCGGGATCATTTCCCCAGGTGGATTGGCAGGAACACTTCCGTTTTCTCGGGGTTGCGGATACGAACACGGCGTGTGTCCAATGCCATTCCGCGCATGAACCGCTCTTTATGGACCGGGATATGCGCAAGGCCCGCCTGCATCCCCTGATCCACCAATGCGGCGATTGCCATTTGGGGCGGACAGATCCCATCACCCCCCGCCCTGACTCGCATCCGCAGATTTTCCAATGCGACTACTGCCATCCCGCCATTGCCGCCTCCCGGGACAAGTCGAGTCACAAGCAGGTGGCCTGTTCGACCTGTCACATGTTCGTCCGGGAGAACTCCTTCTCGGGTCGCATCGTGCGCAATGCAGATCCGCGTTTCTGTCTCCTCTGTCATCGCCGGACTCCGTTTAAGTCGCCCACCGGGCCCCCGATGATTGAATGGCCCGGCCACATCAAGGATGTTGCCGGCGAAACGCCCGATGCGAAACGGTCCTGCACGGACTGTCATCAGGATAATATCCATGATATGCCAACGAAGGGGAAAGGAGTGCCGCATGCACTGTGATTCCGCTATCAGCCGTCGCGAGATGTTGCGCCGCCTCGTGGCAGGTGCTTCCGGTTGCCTTCTGGTCAGCGTCCTGCCCTCTCTGGCGGGCGAAAGCGAGAAGAACAGCAAGGGCAGGAAACCTATGTTCGCGTATGCCGTCGACACCGCCCGCTGCATCGGGTGCTGTGCCTGCATGCGGGCCTGCAAGATTGAAAACGACGTGCCGGACGGCCGGTTCCGCACCTGGATCGAGCGCTACCGGGTCCGCGCCAATGGCGAGGTTCTGGTCGATGCGGTGATCGATGACGATTTCGTGTTCAAGGCCGACAAGGTGCCTGATGCCGTCAAGGCCTTCTTTGTGCCCAAGTTGTGCAACCACTGCGAGAAATCCTCCTGCAGCCAGGTGTGCCCCGTCGGGGCGACCTATACCTCCCCCGAGGGGGTCGTGCTGGTCGACCAGAAGCGCTGCATCGGGTGCGGGTATTGTGTGCAGGCCTGCCCCTACGGAACGCGCTACATCCATCCCGTGAAGCATGTGGCGGACAAGTGCACCCTCTGTTACCACCGCATCATGCGGGGGTTGCAGCCGGCCTGTGTGCAGGCCTGTCCGCGGGGTGTCCGGATATTCGGGGATTTGAACGATCCGGAGAGTCAGATTTCGGTGGCGTTGAAACAGCGACGTTACCGGTTGCTCAAGCCGGAGATGGGAACCCATCCAAGGTGTTATTACCTGGACCTCGATAATGAAGTGATCTGATGAACTACCTTTTCCCCAACGAATTGCATGTGACGTGGACGGTGATGATCGTTCTGTACCCGTACATCACCGGGCTCGTGGCCGGGGCGTTCATTGTCTCGTCCCTGTTCCACGTGTTTGGCGTCCGTGAACTCAAGCCCATTGCCCGCTTTTCCCTGGCCTCTGCGTTTGTGTTCCTGTTGTTTGCACCCCTGCCACTGCTGATCCACCTCGGCCGTCCGGAGCGTGCCTTCAACATCATGATCACGCCCCATTTCACCTCGGCGATGGCGGGGTTCGGGTATATTTATACCTCTTACCTGATTGTTGTGGCACTGGAGGTCTGGTTCGTAATGCGCGGCGATCTGATCGCGCGGGCGAAGGGTACAGGACTGGCGGCCTTGATCTGCCGCGTGGCCGTTCTTTTCAATTACCGTGACACCGAGGCGACGCGCGAGGCGGATCATCGCCTGGCGAAGTTCCTGGCGGGGCTGGGCATCCCGATGGCCTGTACCCTGCACGGTTATGTGGGATTCCTGTTCGGCTCGCTCAAGGCCAACCCCTGGTGGTCCACCCCGTTGATGTTCATCATCTTCATTTTTTCGGCCATCGTCTCGGGAATCTCGGTGCTGATCTTCCATTACTTTGTCGTGTCCTGGATCAACAGGTGGAAGGTCGACGGAGCCTGTGTGCGGACCATGGGCCGCTACCTGTGGGGCTTTATGATTGTGGCGGTGTCGCTGGAACTGCTCGAGTTGCTGTCGATCTTTTATGAGCAGACGGACAAGACGGAGGTGCTGAGCAGTCTGATCCACACGAAGCTTTTCATCTCCTATGTCGTCCTGCAATTCGGCGTGTTCTCCCTGGTGCCGTTCCTGTTTCTGGCGGTTCACGCACTGTTCAAGGTCAGCCAACGGACGGCGCATGCGTTGATCTGGACCTCGGCGACGATGCTTCTGGTTCAGGTCTTACTCATGCGCTGGAACGTCGTGGTGGGCGGTCAGCTGGTGTCCAAGTCCATGCGGGGATTCACGGATTACTTCCCCGGCCTGTGGGAGAAGGAGGGGTTGATCACGGCGGGCGTCATCTTTACGGCGCCGTTTGTAATCCTTTACATTTTCCACAACATCATCCACCTTTTTCCCGGAGTGGAAAAGAAGACATAGCCGTCTGTGGGAAAGGTGTTTTCTCTTCGTAGCCGCGCCTGTTAAGGCGTGGGCCTTCGACTGTTGTAGGCTTATAGAGGCACGACCACCGCTTATCAGCGGCGGCTACGAGTTTTGAAACAGGCTGTTGGGAGCTGCGAGGTGTTGGCCTCGGCAATGTCTGTGCCGAGCCCGGGCAGGAGGGGCGAGTTTCAATGGTTGGTCATGTAATGGGGTCTATTGTGTTTTCGTTTGCGGCGATGGCGATGGCGTTGGCGGTATACCTCAAGATCCGGCGCGGTCTGTATCACCGGGTTCGCTTCATCCTAACGGGCTCGCTCGGGCTTGCGTCCTTGGGCACCGGCCTCATGCGGTTGGCCGATTCGGTCCGGCACTTGGACGCCGTCGGCCTGGCCCTGTTTATCCTGGGTGTGCTGGCCCTTGTTCAACTGAGGGTTGCGGCGAAGGAACTCCTGATTCAGGCGTGCAGCAAGATTCATCCGCTATTCGACCTGTTGACCGCCCGGCATCTGGCCTTGCTGAAGGAACTGGTTTCGTTGTTTGAACGGAACCAGTTGAACTGTTGCATTGTCGGCGGTGTGGCCTATGACGCCCTCATGACGGGACGTCTATCCCACATTCCCGCCGACCTGGACATAGTCTGCCTGGAAGAGGATGTGCCCGCCATTCGCACCGCGCTCCTGAAGGCGGGGTTTGAACTGACTGACAGGCGTTCCAACCAGATCATTGCGCGTCGTCCCGGGACGCTGGAAGTCGATGTCCTGATCTGGCAGGATGGCGGGGAGGGGATGATCCAGCTCCAGAGCGGTTCCGAGCTTTACGTTGTTCCCCGGGAGCTGTTTTTACCATTCCAGACGGCCGAGCTGAACGGGATCCGCTTTCCGGTGCAGGGAAATGATCTTGCGTGCTGCCTGATTCCCCTGGTTGCCCGGGAAAGGCACCGTCAATTCCTCCGGTCCCTGCCGGTGCGGGTGAAGGAAACGGTTCATCTCCAATGGCGCCCGGTCTCTGTCCGGTTGCGCGAGGTTCGATACGAACTGCAAGTATAGCGGGATGACCCTTCCGGCGCCTCTCTTTCGGTAGGTACAGGGTCAAATGTGTTCTCCGGAGGTTCATCTTTCGGCTGTCATTTCCAGTCTGCTTGCCTATAATTCGACGTGAATTGGAAGACGCGGCCATGGGCACCAACCCCTTCAGCTACAGTTACGACCTGATCGGCAACCGCCGCACGGCGGAGGAGGTCTATTGTCAAGCGGCGCCTGTTTCCGCGTACGCCGCCAACGGCCTGAGTCATTACACTGGCGTAACCACTGAATCATCAACCGCTTGCCGCAACTCTTATAACGGCAACGGTAACGCGGCCAATCTGGCCGATGCGAACCACTTCGGGTTCTCCACAAAGTACACAGATGATGTATCGGGATTGGTGTATTACGGGTATCGCTATTATCTCCCCGAAACGGGGAGGTGGGGTAGCCGCGATCCGATAGGGGAAAGAGGCGGCCGGAATCTCTTTGCTTTCTGCCGCAACAATACGATTACGGGTTTTGATCCCTTCGGGTTGAAGACGGTTATCAAGGGTACAGAGATCAAGCGTTACGCTGATGGAAAGATGTCCGTTAGCATAGCCCCCGGAGAGATTGCTGGCGGTGGCGCAGGTGGATTTGCGGTCTACACCATTGACTATGCCTACAGGATTGCGGCGACGGTAAGTTACCTGAATTGCAGTAAGTGCATTGACCTCGCGAAGACCAAACTCGTGAAGAAGGGGGATGTCAAGGACGAGAACACCCCTGGCACACCAATCTTGATCGTACCCGGAGGCGACCCAATCGGTGCAGTCGATCCCTCGTGGCCGACTACGATTATCGGACTCATAAAGGATCAAGTGGGGCAATTCACAGGGGGGATCCTTGCAGACGTTCTTATCCCGAACGTCAAGTTCATGGTTGCGTTGATGGCCGATAAAGATGTGCTGAACATGGTAGCCGGGAAAGCTCCTCAAAGCCTCTCCGATATGGAGATGGAAGACATCGAATTTCAGCCTTGTCCTTGAGTGGCTATTCTCCTTGCCTTTGCCGAGAATCGTTGCATGAAAACACTATCACAACTGTCGCACGCAGGGGGCGTGATCTTCGTTGCTGGCACCTTGGTGGTGCTCGCTGGAGTCGGAGGATACGTTGTCGGACGCAACAACGCGGATGCACAAGCGTTGTCGCTGAACCAACTTTCGCTTGGTCCGTCTGTTCAGCAGTTGATCGCAAAGAACCATGTTGAGAAGGCGCAGCGCCTGTTAGACGAGCAGATTGACTGTGGCATCATTGCGGCCGTGCGTGTGCGAAGAAGTCCATTCCTTCTTCCCAGCAACCGGCGAGTTTTGGATCAGAGTCTCGGAAGAGCATTTGGCTTCCGTGAAACCCATTCCTACGTCCTGATCAACACGAATACCGTAACGCCCGACTTCAAGAGACAATTCGATGATGCCTTGAGAATCTCCGCGAAGAGAAGAACTGCCCAAGTTGCTCGGTGACTGCTGCCGATCCCCTGGTCCATCTCCTCCCGATCGCCGTGCCCCCCCCGACGCTACGCCTTGTCACGCCGCGATGCTTGCCGCCGGCGACGGTGATACTTGCACTATGTGCTGGACTTGTGGTTTGAGCACAAGGTGAAAACTGGACTCACAGGAGACGTTGCTGCAAAAGGCCAACCGGCCAGTTGTCGGCTCCGTTCCTCGTGGCGCCGCCGGGACGGTGGTAGTGTCCAGAATATTTCGCACATTCGTTTAGGGTAGGCATCGCCGGGACTGCCTATGATCTCATCAAGCCTTCCCTCGTTTTCGTTCTGATTTCGGGCTAACATTCATGGGCAGGGAGGTGTGCCATGAATCCACCGCGCTGTCCGCATTGCCGGAAACTGTTCCAACCCGAACCCCACAACGCCTGGCACCAGCGGTGCTGCACGCGCGAGGCGTGCCAGCTTGCGCGCAACCGGGAGAGTTGCCGGGAGTGGAGGCGGAACCATCCGGACTACTTCAAGAACTACTCCGGCCGCGTTCGGGACTGGCGAGACGAGCATCCCGGGTATTGGCGGGATGAACGGCGGAAAGCTTTTTCGGCAGACATACTGATTCCGGTCCACCGCGGCGGCTCAAACGGGTTGGGGATACGCATCCGGGGCCTGGACGGGTATGCGTTACAACACGTCGTTATTGCGAAAACCCGCAACTGGCTTGGGGTCTGGCGAGCCGTGGGGTATACGTTACAAAATATCGTTCACGGGTTGGGGTTCCGTCCGTATCGTAGGGGGCATGAACAGGAGGAATGACATGCCGCATACGCGGGACGAGGGTTTGGATGTGGCCCAAGCGGCCCTGCTTGAGCGTGTGGTGCAGGTTTATGCGGGGAGTTTTGAGGCCGTTGCCGATGGCCGTGCATACCTTGAGGGCCGTGGCATCACCGATGCGGGGCTGTACAGCCGGCACCGGTTCGGATTGGCGGCGGGCACGCTGGGCGGCCTGTTGCCGAGGGATGGGCGAGTGAGGGGTGAACTCAGGAGGCTCGGGATCCTGTTGGACGATGAACTGGCAACCGAGATAATGGGCACGAGTCTTGATGAACTGAGCACGCCGGGGCGCGGACTGCTTATGCAGATCAATGCAATGGTGGAAGGCATACTCAAGGAGGGGGAGCCGGGCTCGTCGCGTACGGCGATCATTTTCACCCGGCGCGAGGTGCGGGAGTTCACCGGCTGGGCGAATGCCCGTGTCCACCGGTACCTGAGGGAACTGGTGGACTTCGAGCATGTGGTGCGGGAGTCAGGCCGAAACGGCGTGATGTGCCGTTACCGGATGGTGTGGGAGGGGCAGGTTCGTGCCGGTCTGCGGTTCGTGCCGGGGGCGGGTGGCGTGGAAGGTCTTGGACTGAAGCCGGTGGAGGAGTTAAAGGCGCCATGACAGTCCACCTTTTCACGCCTTTTCAGGGCTTTTCACCACCTTTTCACCATCTTTTCACGAGGGAATTTCGGGGTCAAGTTGTTGGAATAAAACGGGTTGCGCTGGAACCCTTTCAGAATCAAGGGAGCGCAAGAGTATGAGAAAAAAAGTATCGGGTCATAACCGTAGCGAGGCTGTTGCCGTGAAGGAACCGTACTGCATTTTTCTGGACGCGATGCGCCAACGTTGGCAGGGCAGCGGCACGGTGAAGAGTGCTGTTTTTTCATTTGGGCATTTGGATGCCTTCCTGAAAGGTGAGGGCAAGGCCTTCTGCGACATCACGGAGGAGGATCTCAACCGCTTCCGGCGTTTGTTGACGGCAAAGGGGTTGGCGGTGATGAGCGTTGACTTGATTCTCCGTCATGTGCGGCACCTGTTCCGGTGGCTTGCCCGGACGGGGCGGATATTCCTCGATCCGGCGGCGGAATGGGTTCTGCCGATACCTGATCGGCCACTGCTGGATGCGCCCAGCGAGGAGCAGATGGCCGCACTCCTGCGGCAACCGGATATCTCCACCCCACTGGGAGTGCGGGATCGCGCCTTTATCGAGGTGGCGTACTCCACCGGTGCGCGGCGGGCGGAACTGACGGGCCTCACGATCCATGACCTCAATCTTGACGCCGGCCTGCTACGCCTCATGGGCAAGGGGCGAAAGGAGCGCATGGTGCCGCTGGGCCGGCAGGCGGTGCAGTGGTTGCACACCTACCTGTCCGATATCCGGCCACGACTTGCCCGGGGCAGGCTGGACGAGGACTGGCTCTGGCTGGGGCAAGAAGGCAAGCCCATCCAGGCCGCTGGACTGCGCATGATGTTGCGGGTTCATTCCATCCGGGCGGGCTTGAAGCCCGTCTCGGTACACGCGCTTCGACGGGCATGCGTCACGCATATGCTCCGGAACGGGGCCCATCCCGTGCAGATCCAGACGCTGCTCGGGCATGCCGACCTGACCTCCTTGAGCCAGTATCTCCGGCTCACGATCCGGGACATCCGCAAGATGCACGCCGCCAGCAAGGTGGGCCGTTGATATGAAAATGCTGCGTGACCAGTTGGCGGCGTTCCTGGAGCATGAGAAGAACCACCGCTACAGTCCCTGCACATTGAAGAACCACAAGTCCACTTTGACCACCTTTGTGGCATGGCTGGAGACGCAGGGCGTGGTGAGTGCCGACCGGCTTGGGAAGGCGCAACTCGATGCCTGGTTGCGGCATCTCAACAGCCACTGTACCCCGCAAGGCCTTCCCATAAAGGCACAGACACTTAATCTTCACATCATCAATGCCCGCAGGTTCCTTGAACATCTGGCTGCGCGTGGCATTGTGCCCGTGCCATTGGCCTCGGCGGTGGAATGCGTCAAGGCCCCCAGACTCCTGCCGCAGGGCGTGTTGACCCATGCCCAGGCCCGTAAACTTCTGGGCGGGGTTCAGACAAGCACGCCCGAGGGGTGCCGGAACCGTGCCATGATCGAACTGCTCTACTCCAGTGGCCTGCGCTCCGCCGAACTCCTGGGGCTCGATGTGGGCGACGTCGACTTTGAACAGGCCACGGCCATCGTTACCGGAAAGGGGAGCAAACAACGGGTGGTGCCCATCGGCAGGACCGCGTTGCGGTTCCTTGAGAGCTACCTCAAGGCCATGCGGCCATTCATGGTCCGTAATCCCGCCGAACGGGCGATGTTTCTCAACCGCCAGGGGGGCCGACTGCGCTACAACGCCTTCTGCCAGATCGTTGCCACCTGTGCGGGTGGCTCCGGGGTGGAGAAGGTCCGCATCACCGCCCATACCTTCCGCCGCAGTTGCGCCACGGAACTGCTGCGCGGCGGGGCCAACATGTACCACGTCAAGGACCTGCTCGGCCACGAGTCCCTCAACACCCTCCGTCACTACGCCAAGCTCACCATCGTCGACCTCAAGAAGGAACACCGCCGGTGCCACCCGAGGGAGCGCGACGGGATCGAGCGGGGATTGCTTGACGGGGGGAGAGACAATGAGTAGCGTTACAAGTAATGAATCGCTGGGTGTCTGTGGAATGAAGAAACGGCTGTATCTTGATGTGTGCACCTTGTGTCGACCGTATGACGATCAGACGCTGTTGCCCATTCGGCTTGAGACGGATGCCTACTACCTGATCATGAGCCATGTTGATCAGGGCAAGTATGTGGCCGTGGCTTCCCCGGTTCATTTTGCCGAAGTTGCTGATATCGACGACATTTATCAGCGGATTGAGCTTGAGCAGTTGTTGGGCCGCTGTAGTGCGAAGGCGACTTATTCGGCCATTGTGGGCGAGCGGGCGAGGAACTTGGTCAAGTGCCGGATTGGGGTTGCTGATGCTGCGCATGTGGCGTTTGCGGAGGGTTCGGCGGATATATTCATTACGTGTGACAAGGATTTGATAAGGCGGTGCCGGACTTCCCATGTGAAGATTGAGGTCTGCAGCCCGTTGGAGTTTGTGACGAAAGAGGAGTTGAAATGAAATCGATTGCGTTACTTGAAGAGATCACGCTTGTTGAGCGGGGAGTCAGTTTGCTCATGAAGAAACTCGGGCCTATCGAAGCGCAGCGGTTTTTGGCGCTCTCTTCCCGCAAGCGTCAGGATTCCGTGAGTCGACACCGGGCGTGGCAGAAGGGACTCAAGCAAGAGGAGTTCTTTGCCCGAGTGATGCGGTAAGCTTGCCGTTAATCCAGATTGAGCAGGACTGAGAAAAGGATAGAAGACGGGACTCGCATTTGCCCGCTCTGTTAGAGAAAACCCTTCCTTCTGACTGCGATTTCCTTTAGAATCCAGCCCCATAGGAGAAGCAATTCCCATGGGGTTCTTCATTTCAGACGAAAGCCAGTCCGCCACGGCCTGCACCCCGGTCTCCCATTCCCGCCTGTGTCACTCGAAAACCGCATGGGGCCCCATTTTCATATGGGTACTTTCCACAAAGTACACGGATTCCGAGTCAGGTCTGGTGTATTATGGGTTCCGGTTCTATGTGCCGGAGAGCGGGCGGTGGGCAGGGAGGGATCCGATAGGGGAGGCGGGCGGAGAGAGTCTTTACGGGTACGTCGGAAATGATCCGATATCACTCCTCGATCCGTTCGGACTCAAAGTGACCGTTGACCGTAACTACGCCTCCCAAGCGGACGTTTACTGCGATTGCGGCGACACGGTCGAGGATATCGCCAAAGTCGTGAAACTCGATGCCGATGAATACAAGACTCCAGGATGGTTGGACGATGCCGACGGGAAAGGATTGCCGGCTGCCAAGACAGAGAAGATGAAGGAGAAACGCCACTTCAAGAGTCCCAACGAGGTTCATCTCACGCTGGGATACATGGGTTTCGGGCGCGATAACGTTATCAACTCGTTGCACGTAAGCCGAATCACTCCCTACTATTCATCGAAGAAGACTCGGAAATACAAGATAGTGGATCACACAGTGCTCACCGCCGCCAACGACGACTACTGGCTCGGCAACTCCATGTCCACGATCTCCACCGCGCTGGGGACGAAGAACATCGCGATCTGGGCTCACTTCGGTGAAGGGAACCTCGGCGATAACGGAGCGGCGAATGGCCAAAAGTCCGGTGGAATCGTCGTCCGTCGGTCAAGCGCAGCCAACAGCCTTGGGGACCTTCATTTTGCTCAGGAGTTCAAGCCGCACCACAAACTGGAGGAGGTGTTCATCTACGCGTGTGGGTCAGGCACGCAACCCGGCGAATGGCTTGGTCTAGTCGCGCCGGGTGGGTCCTTCTTGGGTTCGGCCAAGTGGCAGTCAATCGATCCTGACAGCGATGAACTTACCGAGTACCCCAAATGAATAACCTGCACGAGAGGATCGTCTGGTGTTGGAGCCATGCGACTCCATCGAATCTATTTGTGCCTTGCCTCGCCATTGCCATCGCGACAGTCTGCGTTTCCCTCTGGGGTTTGCGCGCAGCGTTGACGAGGGGTTCTTCCGTCGCACAAGTCGAGATACGATATGTTGCTACGCGGGTTCTCATATGCGCCTGCATTGCATTTTCGTTTGCATCCGTGTTTTGGCGACTCGGGGATTGCCTTGTTCTGGCAGAAGGGTCCGCCACCGGCCCTGTACTAGCCTCCGACCTCCGCGTTCTGATAGCAGAAAGCACGAGGATTCTCGCCGTTTCTAGTGCGGCAGTGGGCCTCGCCTGCTGTGCAACCATTTGCCTGCGTAGAAGGCTCAGCAGTAAGGAAGGTTGATTGTGACGGCCCCTTGCATCGCCGTGCTGCGGGTGCGGTGGACGCTCTAGGTTCTCTGCCGCCACTACAACGGCGCCGCCGGTAAGACGTTGTCGTGAATGCGATCGTATTGGCCCGGCGGCGCTTCATCTTCCCTCAGTCGCCTACGCCGGTGACACACAAGTTGCTGAGGAAGGCAGCTTGTGCGCCACAGCTAAGTAAACATGGCGTTTCCGGCCTGATTTGTTTCCGGCCACCGCCAGTACGACGCCGTGAGTAGGAGGCGATGGTATTCGATGGCCTACCAGTTTCCGTCTTTGCGACTTTCAAATGGATTGCTTGATTTGCGGATCCGTCCTATACTTGAACCATGATTGATATAATTGCACAGAAGCGCGAGGAGTTGATCGGCCTTTGTCGTCAGTTCAGGGTTGATCATCTTGACCTTTTTGGATCGGCGGCGACCGGCCGTTTTGATCCCTCCTCCAGTGATTTGGATTTCATCATTGAGTTCGAGGATCGTGTCGCGCCGGGGTTGCTGAACCGTTACCTTGACTTCGCCGCTGCGCTTGAACAACTGTTGGGTCGTCCTGTGGATCTGTTGACGCCTCGGTCTATACGCAATCCGTATTTCAGGCAAACGCTGGAGGCCACAAAGGAAACGATTTATGACCGCCGAATTCAAGCAGCGCATTCATGATTCCATTGAGGCATGTCGGGCGATTCAGTCCTTTACGGGGGGTGTCTCGTTCGAAGACTACTCGGGAAATCTGATGCTGCGTTCTGCTGTGGAACGCCAATTCGAAATACTCGGGGAGGCTCTTAGCAAGGCCGCAGCGTTGAGTCCTAATATCGTCATTTCGCTTCCTGATCTGCCTCGTATTGTCGGGATGCGCAACCGAATCATCCATGGCTATGATTCAGTAGATGACGAAATCGTGTGGGACGCGATCCATCATCATGTTCCCGTCCTGATGTCAGCCCTGCCAGATATCATAGGTTCCTGAGCGGAGAAGCAATTCCCATGGGGTTCTTCATTTCAGACGAAAGCCAGTCCGCCACGGCCTGCACCCCGGTCTCCCATTCCCGCCTGTGTCACCCGGAAAACGCATGGGGCCCCATTTTCAAATGGGTACTTTCCACAAAGTACACGGATTCCGAGTCGGGAACGCGAGGGGTCAGCCCCAAGAATAGAGAATAAGGACAAGCAGACATCCGAGAAATCGAACTGAAATCCGGCCATCCGACGGCACGGGAATTCAAGATGGGATACTTCCTGACAACCTCGCCCGACTGGCTGCCAACGCGGCCTCTTGCGAGCCCGAAAACGCTTACCTGGTACCGCCCGAAATATGACAGTA
>CAYOQM010000003.1:16830-36424 GCA_964406065.1 uncultured Verrucomicrobiota bacterium | reverse complement strand
AACCGTCCAGGAGCTCTACGGAGGGATCATTCCAAGAACGGTGGAGGAACTGGTCAAACTGCCGGGAGTCGGACGCAAGACAGCCAATCTGGTGGTCACCGAGGCCTTCGACCAGCACGGCATCTGCGTTGATGTCCATGTACACCGCATCAGCAACCGGCTCGGCCTGCTGAAAACCAGAACCCCGGAACAGACCGAAACCGAATTGCGCCGCCTCCTTCCCAAGCGGTACTGGAAAACCTGGAACCGTCATCTGGTGGCCTTTGGACAGACGCTCTGCCGGCCACGTCACCCACGCTGCGCAGAGTGTCCCATTTACGACTGTTGCGCCCGGAGCGGCGTGACCTGACCCGGCTACCAGACGCTGATCAGCGTCGCGCCTGAATCCCTGATGAAAAATGCGGCCGGCCATACCGAGGGATCAATGAGCGCATCACTGGTTGTCCAATTCCCGGGACGAACCAATGCCGCGCGCACTTCCGCCGCCTTGCCGGTGACACTCCCCGAATAACAACCGTTGTCGAGGCTGTTCACATGCACCGCCGTACAGAGCGCAGTGGAGAGACCAGGCGGAACGAAACTCGTGTTCGGACCGCCTCCGGTCACATTGTCCCATCCTGCATTGGCAAAGTTCAAGGCGTACAACAATGTCGCCTGGCCGCAATCCCCCAGCCATGGCGCGGTGCCCGCCGAATTGCTGACAATGGATCCCGTGTAGGCGATAAGCTGGTCGCCGGAGGCACTGAGCGTGGGAACGCCGCCACTGAGGATTCCAACACTCCAGCACTTCTGGGTTCCGGAAATCCACGACACTACCGTCCCGGCGGGAAGCCGGTTTGTACTGCTCCAGGTCAGGGGGCCTGGCGCCACGGCACGCCCCAGATGATCCCCCCAGCGGAACCAACCATTGCTCACGGAAGAGTTGGTGAAATGGATGGCCGTATTGGCAGGCACATCCCGCAGGGCCACCCAGGCAAACGCATCCGGGGTATCAGTATTATAAGCCACGATGGCCACATCCCCCGCCCGTAACTGGGCCCAGGCACCTCCCGCCAACGCCACCAGCGCAACACAACACGAAGCCCATCGTCTCATTAATCACCCGTTTAATTAGTACTAGTCATGAATACTAATTAACCGCCAGCCGCGTCAAGCACTTCCCGGCAGGATGCGCAGCCGAGCAAGAATAATCTCGCCCTGAATCAGGGGTTGGCTCATTATTTCAGAGTCATGACGCGATACAAACACATCATCTGGGATTGGAACGGCACACTGCTTGATGATGTCCAGGCCTGCGCGGACGCCATCAATATCCTGCTGGCCCGCCGCGAGATGCCGGCGATCACGCTGGAGCAGTATTTGAATGTCTTCACCTTCCCTGTCCGCAATTACTACCTGAAACTGGGATTCGATTTTACCCGGGACCGGTGGGACGACGTGGCGGTGGAATATCACAAGGCCTATGCGCAAACGTCCGCCGACTCGCCGCTGCGCCACGGGACCTTCACCGCATTGAACCAGCTCAAGGCCAGGGGGATCGGGATTTCAGTGCTCTCCGCCTGCGAACTCCGGCTCCTGAAACGCATGATGACCCAGCGGGGCATCCTTGACCATTTCGAACACATCTATGGGCTCTCGGATCTTTTCGCCCACTCCAAACTCGATCTGGGACACGCCCTGCTGAAACAGGCCAGCCTATCTCAGGCGGACACCCTCATGGTGGGCGACACCACCCATGATCACGAGGTAGCTCAAGCGCTGGGCATTCCCTGCCTGTTGATGTCCGGCGGCCATCAGGCGGAATCAAAACTCGCCGGACTAGGCTGTCCCGTGCTGCAGGACTATGACGGCGTGATCGATCACATCTTCGCGTGATCCTGACGCGACCTCAACCCTTCAGGCAATCGGCCACAATCCGCTGCATGGCCCCTTCCTGCTCCTCCATGCACTGCACCATCTTGAACTGACCCCGGCACCGGTCAAAGTTGTGCTTGGGGTGCTTGATCTTGAAATAGGTGTCCCCCTGGAGATAGTCAGTCAGGAACCGCATCCCGATCATCAGAGTGATCAGGCGCGCTGAAAAAACCAGTTCCTCGCGCTCGGCGGCATTCAGGAAGGTGGCCTCCGACAGATACCCGCGGGCCAGGGCCTCGAACATGTCAATCCGCATGCCGACCTTGCTCATGTCGTGCTCGTCCTCCAGCGCGGCGGCCGTCGCACTCCGGACCATGTCCCCGAAATCATAGAGCACCAGCCCGGGCATCACGGTATCCAGATCCACGATGCAAACCCCTTCATTCGTCTTTTCGTCGAGCATCACATTGTTGAGCTTGGTATCGTTATGGGTGATCCGCTCGGGGATCTCCCCCCTTGCCTGCCTGTCCAACAGCCGGCTGCACAAGGCGGCGCGCTGCTCGACAAACTCGATCTGTTCGGCAACGTCCTTTACCCGGCTGCAGGGATCGCGCTGAATCACATCACGGAGGGCCGCCAGACGCATGAGGGTATTGTGGAAATTGGGAATCGTATCGTGCAGCCGCGGTGACGGCAAGTCCGCCAGCATCATCTGGAAGCGGGCATAGGCGCGGGCCGCCTCGGAGGCCTGCTTCACGTCCTGAATCCTGTCGTGGGTACGGGCGCCCTCCACGAACAAATACATCCGCCACCAATTCCCGCTCGGATCCTGGCAATAGGGTTTCCCGTCCCGTGACATGACCACGCACAAGGAATGACGAGTCACATCCGGACAGCCCCCCTGTTTCAGTTTCGCGCGGAGGTGATTCGTCACCCGCAGGATATTCTCCATCATCGCGGGGGGATCCTTGAAAATAGCGTGATTGATGCGCTGCAGGAGATAGTGCACCGACCGGACGGCCATGCCCAATTCCACCTTGTAGGTGTCGTTGATATGCCCCGACCCATGGGGTTTCACGGAAAGCAGATCCCCCCACGCCCGGAAACGGGAAACAACGGGAGAAAAATCGACAGCTAAGGGTTTGGCAGCATCCATATGTATTATTCTTCCTGCTTGATGACCAGGCAAATACTGTAAAATAAAGGAAACACATTTGGAAGTCCAGTAGAAGCCCTATTGACGCCTCTCCGTGAAGTCATTACCGTGTGACCCTCATCATGAGTCTGATTGCATCCATCTGGTTCCTGGTTGTCGCCCTGGCGTCCTGCATTCTGGCGGGAAGCCTTCTGGCAGGCTGGCGAAGGTTGAACCCGTCCGTCTCCCTCCGGCTCGCGTTATTCACGGCTTTCTTCCTGGCAGGTTGGCTGTTTTTGCGTCCCCACGAGGACACATTCACCGGCCTTGACACCTCCTGCTACCGCCTGATGGCGGCGGCCTTCTCGTCCGGGCGCGGCTTTCACGACACCGACCGCACGCTGTTGGAGATCCCCCGGGAACATCGGCGCGGGGTACTGCTGGAATTCGCACACTGGGGCCGCGACACACGTGACCGGTCGTTTGAGATCCCCTCATTGGCCACCGGCCAAACCCGCCCCTACTTCTACCCGTCCCTGCCTCTGGCCGCCACCGGGCTTGAGACCGTTACGAGGATAAGCGGAGATTTCTTTGTGCCACTGCTGGGTCTCCTGCTGGCGGTCGCCGCATTCTACGTTGGCGCGGCGGCGGGCGGGACCTGCGGCGTGGCGGCGGCGGGGGCCCTGCTGATCGGATCACCTTTGCCGGCCTATCTGCTGCGGGGGTATTATGCCGAGGCGGCGGGCGCCGCCATGGTCTCGCTCGTCCTCCTGGCCTGGACCCCTTTCCTCCGTCGCCCGACCGTCCGGGTGCTGGGGCCTTTCATCCTCGGCCTGGCAGTATGTTTCCATCCCGTCATGATCGCCCTGTCCCTGCCTGCCTTTATCATGATCGTTCTCGATCCCGTGCTCAGCCGGCGGGGCGCCCTATTCAGCCTGGCCGGGTTCCTCGCCGGCCTGCTCCCCCTGCCGGTCATGACGCTCTGGGTCTGCCAGCCCTATGGTAATATCACCGATCTCCACACCCTCCTGTTCAACCTGAAGACCAATCCCGTTCATCAACTGCTTGCGCTGGTGATTGGCGTATTCGCCCCCGCGCTGGGTCTGGTCCTGTTCGGCCCCGAGCGCCTGAAGCACAAGGTTCACGGCGGGCTCACCGCCATGTTGGCCGACCGCCGGACCTATGCCGCCCTTCTGCTTCTCGCCTGCCTGCCCCTGTGCGTTCCGGCTTCACTCTGGTCCGGGAAACTCCTGGTCACGCGCGGGGCTACCGAATTCCTGGACGGAGTCCGCTGGAGCTACGGGCTGGTTCTGGCCGCCGGAATCGCGGCCACCTTCAGCCGCGGGACGCCGCTTGTTTCGCGAGCCCTGCTGCTTCTGGCGTTGTTGCTTTCCCCGCTCTTCTTCTATCTGAAGGGCTTTGAACAGATGGGGCTCTGGAGCCAGCGCCGGCTGATCCCCCTGATCCTGCTGCTGGCGGTGGCGCTGATCCCTGCCCTGGCGGCGAGCTTGCGCAGGCTTGCCGACCGCAGGCCCATCCTGGCTGGACTCCTTCTGGTGGGCGTCATGGTGGCGGCCCTGGTCAATCCCCTTCGCTGGCCCGCTCCTTACCGGGTCCGGCATGAACAAGGCGCACGCCAGTGGGTCGCCACCCTTTCCGCCAAGCTCGGGCAGCGGTTGACCTTTTTTGACTATCACCCCTTCGCCGTGCCGTTTTCCCTGTCACCTCAGTCACGCGTGATCGGTCTCAGCGAATACGGCTATCCCGCCCTGCCAGGGTTGATGGCCTGGCTTTCCGCCCGGGCGGCGCAGGAACCGGTGATGATCGCCACCGCCTTCGCGAATCCCGGACTGGAAGACGGCCTTGTCCTGTCGGACCTTTCGCATGAATCGCTCCTGACCCGCACGGTACGGAGCAAGACCTCGCTGCCTGCTGAAATTGCCGAGCGGTCATTCGACATCAACCTTCTTGAAGCCATTCCCATTACCCACCAATCCCGGCTGGAGGTCCACAAGATCCTTGACGATGGCCCCCTCGCCTTGCGCGGTCCCTGGGGAAGGCAAAGCGGGATCGAATCGGCCGGAAAACTCCTGGCTGCACGCTGGAGCCGGGAAGGTAGCGGGATCATCGGCCCCCTGCCGCCGCCGGGCGGTTCGGTCACTGTGACCCTGACCGCAGCAGCCTCCCGGGATGATGATATCGCCGGCCAGGTGCTGGTGTTGCAGCCGCCCTGGAAGGGGGACGGACTCAGACTGGCTGTCAGCAATGCCTTTACCGTTGTTTCAGGCGTCCTCACCCGCCCCGCCAGTGCCGCCGGCAGTTCTGTCCGGACGGGCATTTATCGTCTTCACGCTGACCCTCCCTATGACCCGGCCAAGGCCGGAATCCGTGGCTACGAGCACGATCTAGGGGCACGCATCCACTCCATTACCATAACCCCATTATGAAACACGCTCCTGCTCCCGCCCGCTGGCTACCGGTCATGATCTACGTCCTCCCCGCGATAGCGGACATGGTCGCCTCGCAGTTGTTTTTCATCAACGCCGTGCGTCTGGCCCGGATGGGAGCCAGCGCCTCGGTTGTAGCCAACACCATCACCACTTGGAGTATCGTCTACCTCCTCACCTGCCCTGTGATCGGGCGTTTCCTCACGCCTAGCAATGCCGGGCGGATGATCGTCTTTTCGATGGCCATGCTTACCGGAATGAGCCTGCTCGCCCCCTTCATATCCGGCGTGCTGGGGATCTATTGCTTCATGGCCATTGCGGGAATTGCCACGGCCCTGTTCTTCGTCCCCTTCCAGGTCTTCATGAAGGCAGTGGACGGACTGGACAACAGGAGCATCGCCTATTCAACGGGGTTGTACACGTTTTCCTGGAGTTTGGGATTTGCCTGTGGCCCGTTTGTCTCGGGACTGTTGATGGAACTCGGCACGCCGGAACGGCCAGGATGGATCTATGCGTGCTGGTTTGCCGCGGGAGCAAGCGCCCTGACCGGAGTCGGTGGATATGTCCTGAAACGCCTGATTATGAATGTCCCGCGCCCGCCGGCTACGACACCGGTGGAGCCGACCCCGCCGCCGGTTGACTATTCCGGACGGCCCGACCTGGCCTGGCTGGGCTGGATTTCCGCAGGCGCGGGAATGCTGGCGCTGACGTTCTTCCGCGGCATCTTCCCCTCCCTTGCGGAATCCACCCTGCACCTCAGCCAGAGTTTTCAAGGATTTCTCTTCTTCCTCTTGAGTCTGGCGCAAGCCCTGACGGGACTGTTTTTGTGCCGGAGCCGGTTCTGGATGTACCGGATGTCCGGCGTGTTCGCGCTGGGGTTGGCTGGCATCGCGGGATCACTGGTATTTGGTTTCGCGCGAGGTGGAATCATGCTGGGACTGGGCGCCCTCCTGTTCGGCCTGTATGCCGGCGGCTTCTTCTTCTACATGGTTTTCCACGCCCTGGCCCACAGCCGGAACAGCGGGCGTTATGTCGCCATCAACGAAATGGTGATTGGACTGTCAAGCCTGGCCGGCGCCCTGGTGGGCGGCTGGATCGCCGACCAGTTCGGGTTCGGAGCCCTCTATACCCTGGGCGCCGCACTGATTGCCGTCACCCTGGCCGTCCAGGGGATCGCCCTGCGCCGGATCCGGGGTTGATCCTGTTCCCGCCGACAGGGGGAGTGTCACCAGTCCGTCGGCTTGTAGTCCTTCAGGAATTTCCCCCAGACATGGACGCCCGTATTGAATCCGTCGATGATGGGATCCACTATCCGCGCGGCGCCATCGACGATATCCAACGGGGGATGAAACCGGTGCATTTTGGTTTTCATTTCCGCCAGTTGAACCGGATCCTCATCGGTGACCCAGCCGGTATCGACGGCATTCATGTGGATGCCGTCGTTGTAGTAATCGGTGGCCGAGGTGCGGGTCATCATGTTCAAGGCCGCCTTGGCCATGTTGGTATGGGGATGCCGAGTGGTCTTGAGCTTCCGGTAGAACTGGCCCTCCATCGCCGAAACGTTGACGATATGCTTATCGCGTTCCGGCGTGCGGAGCATCAGCGGCTTCAGCCTGGCATTCAGGATGAACGGCGCCACGGCGTTGACGAGATGAACTTCCAGCAATTCCACCGTTGGAACATCGGCCATCAGCATCCGCCAGGAATTGGTGGTGCGCAAATCCACCTGTTGCAGATCCTGGTCGAGTGCCCCTTCTGGAAAGAGGGATTTCTGCGCCGCCAGTTCATCCGGGAGCAGGGGAATTTGAGAGAGCGTGGCGGCATGAGTCAGCCCCACGACCCCGGACAGGTGTTGCCGGGCCGCCACGGCATCTCCCTCCGGTAAGAGGTGATAGCCGCGCAGTCCCTCGTAGGCCCCCAGCAGGCGGCGTGCCGGTTCGGGCATGTCCTGAAGCGAGGCGGTCTCCCCCGCCATCATGTGCTCATAGAAATCCGGCGGCCGGCGCACGGTCTGGCAGGCATTATTGATGATGAAATCCAGCCGCTGGCGGGTCGCGAGCAAATGACGGCAGAACGCCTCGACACTGGGGGTGTGCCGGAAATCGAGGCCGAAGATCTCAAGCCGGTGCGCCCAGTCGGAAAAGTCAGGTTCCGCCGCATAGCGCCGGGCAGAATCGCGGGGAAAGCGTGTGCAGACGATCAACTGGGCTCCGGCGCGCAACAACTTGATGCCCGCCTGATAGCCGATTTTGACACGCCCGCCGGTCAACAGCGCCACACGACCGCTCAAGTCCGCCGATTCCGTGCGTTTGTGGTAATTCAGGGTGGAGCAGTCGGGACAGAGATGGTCGTAGAAATGATGGATCGTGGTGTAGTTCTGCTTACAGGTGTAACAATTGCGTGGCTCCACGACATCACTAAAGCCCGGATCGGCTTCCCCTTCCTGCTGTGTGAACTCAGCGGGCGGCAGGATATTCGGGGTGGTGTAGACCGGTTTCTGCCTCAACTTGCGGATCCCCGTGTTACTCAGCTTGGCCTGGTCGCGGGCAATCATTTCCGATTTTCGACGCCGCTCCGTGGCTCACACCAGCCGGCGGCGCTCAAACATATCCGGGCAGTACACTTCGCCGGCAGCGGAAATCAGATTCCGCCGATCCTCGCTGGTCAGCCCCGCCAGCAATGCCCGGTTTGAGGCGACCTGCTGGAGCAACGCCGCCGCAGCCTTCAGTTCTTCAATGGAGGGTTCACTCATGACTCAATCTCTCTTCGACAAGGCATAATTCACTAAAGTAGACCATATAATTCATAATTGGACAACTCCCCCCTTTGATCATCACCCTAAAGGACACAACATGATCCGGATCCGTTATATTTTTGACTCTTTTTGTCAAATTAACACTTGATTCCTGCACCTCGTTATGAATAATCCCGCGCACTTGATTGTCGATGCTGAGACAGCATCATTTTTACCGATTGCCATCGTCTCTATAGGAAACATGGACAAGACAGCATTAATGGATTTGTTTTATCTGGCCGTCTTTTTTGCCGGCGGGCTCGTTCTTGCGGTGGCGCCCATGGTCATCGCCTATTTCCTCGCGCCGCGACGGACGCGTGAAACCAAGGGTAAGACCCTGGATGTGATCGAGTGCGGGGTGGAAACCATCGGCGAGGCCTGGATCCGTTATGGGGTCGTCTATTACCTCTACGCCTTGATCTTCGTGGCCTTCGCCGTCGATGTCCTGTTCCTTTTCCCGGTCGCCGTCATCTATAACGAGAATAAGGGCTGGACGGAAACATTCGAAATCATCCTCTTTGTCGCCATTTTGACCCTGGTTATTGTCTATGCATGGGTGAAAGGAGTGTTCACTTGGACGAGCAAAGTCAAGTCCCGCCGGGATTGATCCATTTCGCCGCGCTGGATCAGGTTCTGGATCTTGCCCGGGCGAACTCCCTGTGGCCGATGACGTTCGGACTCGCCTGTTGCGCCATTGAAATGATGGCGACCGGCGCAGCGCGATTCGACATGGCCCGCTTCGGCTGCGAGGTCTTCCGTCCTTCCCCCCGCCAATGCGACCTCATGATCGTCTGCGGCACCATCAATAAGAAGATGGCGCCGGCCGTGGCCACGCTTTACGACCAGATGCCGGAACCCAAATGGGTGCTCGCCATGGGTAATTGCGCCATTTCAGGCGGCCCTTTCGTCTTCCCCGGGCAATATGCGGTGGTGGAGGGTGTTGACAAGCTTTTCCCGGTGGATGTCTATATTCCAGGATGCCCTCCCCGACCCGAGGCGCTGATTGAAGGATTTCTTGAACTGGAGAAGAAACTGACCGGCAAACGACGGTGGCCCGTAGCCGCCACACCACAATCCGATTGACGTTATGACCTTTGAGAACTTGAAACTCTATCTTACAGGCATTGCGGCCATGGTTGCCCCCACGGCTCCGTCTGTCATCGAAGGCGCCGAACCGGCACCCACCCCGGCACCCGTACCGCAGATATCGGAAACTGATCACGCCAAACGCGGCACCGATTTGGATGTCACCGTCCCCGCCGATAGAGTTAATGTGGCCGCCCATATCATGGATAGCGCCGGCTATGTTCTGGAAGCCATCACCGGAGTTGACTGGCTTGCGGAAAACCAATTCGAGGTGGTCTACGACTACACCCTGTGGGCTTCCGGACAGCGGGTGACGGTTCGGACCCGGATCCCCCGCGACAATCCTGCACTGCCAACAGTGTCGGCCATCTACCCGGGCGCAAACTGGCATGAACGTGAAACCCATGACTTCTTCGGGATCCAGTTTGAGGGTCACCCGGATCTGACGCCACTATTGCTGCCCGAGGATGCGACGTTCCACCCCCTGCGAAAGGACTTCGTGACGTGACCATCGAAGCCCAAACCATCCACCGGGAAACGTTCATCCTTAACCTGGGTCCTCAGCATCCCGCCACCCACGGCGTGTTGCGCGTCAAGCTGACGATGGACGGGGAGTACATCGAAGACGCCGAACCGGTCATCGGCTACGGGCACCGCATGCACGAGAAGATGGGCGAAAACAGGACCTATGCCAAGTACCTTCCCAACATGGGGCGATTGGATTATGTGGCCGCCCTGTTCAACTCCCACGGCTACGTCTGTGCCGTTGAGCGCCTCGCGGGAATCACCGTACCGGAGCGCGCCGAGCATATCCGCGTCATCACGGCCGAGCTCAACCGCCTCGCCAGCCATCTGCTCTGGGCCGGAGCCTTCCTGATCGATCTCGGTGGATTTACCCCGCTGCTCTACACCTTCGATGACCGTGAACACATCCTTGACCTGCTGGAATCCGTCACCGGCGCCCGCCTGACCTTCTGCTATTACCGGTTCGGCGGGGTGGCTAACGACGTCGACGATAATTTTATCGCCGGCACCCGGGCCTTCATTGCCCGCCTGCGCAGCCGGATGCCGATGTATCATGCGCTGATCACCAAGAACATTATCTTCCGCAAGCGCTGCGAGGGGATCGGCCCCATTTCTGCTGAAACCTGCCGCAAGTACGGCGCCAGCGGCCCGGTGGTTCGGGGAGCGGGCATCAGTTACGATGTTCGCAGGAACGAGCCCTATTCCATCTATTCCCGCTTCAATTTCAATGTGCCGGTCTATCATGAGGCCGATTGCATGGCCCGCTACAAGGTCCGCATGGACGAGATCGTTGAAAGCATGCGAATCATCGAGCAGGCGCTGGACCAGCTCCCCGCAGGCCCGGTCATCGCCGAGAAGGTTCCCAAGATGTTGAAACCACCGAAAGGTGATTGTTATTTCAACGTGGAGTCCGCCCGCGGCGTCTTTGGCGTGCGTCTGGTCAGCGATGGAACCGACAAGGCCTACCGTGCCAAGCTGCGGTCGCCATGCTTCTCCAATATGAGTCTCTTCAGGGAATGTTCACAGGGAATGCTGCTGGCGGATGCGCTGGCGCTGCTGGGAAGTCTGGATCTGGTCATTCCGGATATGGATCGATAATGACACTACCCAAGGAATTCATCATGGAATTGGTGAGGCTGCTGCTCTACGTGGTCGGCCTTATCACGTTTATCGCGTTCAATGCCGCCTACCTGTCGCTACTGGAGCGCAAGATCCCCTCCTGGTTCCAGCTCCGCTACGGCCCCAAGGAAGTCGGCCCCTGGGGCCTGCTGCAACCGGTGGCGGATGGACTGAAACTCATGTCCAAGCAATTGCTGATCCAGAAAGGTGCCGACAGCACCCTGTTCCGGCTGGCCCCGGCGATGGTGATCATTCCCGCCATCATGTGCGTGGCCACCATCCCCTTCAGCGAAACCCTCGGGGCACGCAATATGGAGCTGGGCCTGCTGGTAATCTTCTCGCTGTCCTCAATCCACGTCATCGGAACGATGCTGGGGGGCTGGGCCTCCTTTAACAAGTATTCCAGCATCGCCGCCGCCCGCGTGGTGGCCCAGAACATCGCCTATGAGATCCCGCTGCTGCTCATCATGGTTTCCCTGGTGATGGTGACCCACACCTTCAACCTGCACACCATTGTCGAGGGGCAGGCGGGCGGGTTCTGGCACTGGAACATCCTGCGCCTGAGCGCCAGCCCCATGATGCCGATCGCCTTCATTATCTACTTCATCTGCACCCTGGCGGAGGCCAACCGCGCGCCGTTCGACATGGTTGAAGCCGAGAGCGAACTCATCGCCGGGGCGTTCACGGAATATTCCGGAATGGGATTCGGCCTGTTCTTCATCGCCGAATACGCCAACATCGTCGTGGCCTGCAGTCTCGGAACGATCCTGTTCCTCGGCGGCTGGCAATGCCCGTTCGGGATGTTCCCCGGACTGCACTGGTTCCTGTTCAAGATGTACTCCTTGTGCTTTACGGTGATCTGGGTGCGCTGGGCCTTTCCCCGCACGCAGTTCTACGGATTGCTGAACCTGTCCTGGAAGATCCTGATCCCGCTCTCGCTGGTAAACTTAATCGTGACCTCGATCATGCTCAAACTTTTCTGACACCATGTGGAATTATTTTAAAGAGATCATCACCGGATTCTGGAGCCTCTGCGTGGGCATGTGGATTGTTCTGATCCACGCCTTCCGCCGGCCTGTCACGGTACAGTACCCCTATCAGACGGCAAAGATCCCGGCCCGGTATCGCGGCCACATCCAGTTGAAATTCGACCCGGCCACCGGCAAGCCCAAGTGCATCGTCTGCATGGCCTGCCAGCGCGCCTGCCCCTCGGCCTGCATCGAGCTGGACGGGGTGAAGCCCGAGGGGGCCACACGCAAGGAACTGACCCGTTACCAGCTCAACTTCACTTCCTGCAGTCTCTGCGGACTCTGCGTGGAGAGCTGCAATTTCGACGCCCTGGAGTTTTCACGGGAATACAACCTGGCCAACCGCGACAAGGAAACTTACCGGAAAATGGATCTGATGATTTATGGAAAGGAGCAGCAGCCGTGACGACGCCCTTCACTCCTGAGAGTTTCTATGCCGTCGTAAGCGCGCTGATCTTCGCGGTGTTCATCGTCGTGACACTGGCGGGCGCGCTCATGGCCGCGACCTCGGTGAGGCTGATCCGTAGCGTTTGCGGTTTGGCCCTGTCCTTCACCGGCCTCGCGGGGCTATACTACTACCTGAATAATCCCTTCCTGGCCCTGATGCAGATCCTGATCTATGTAGGCGCCGTCTGCGTGGCCATCATGTTTGCCATGATGCTCGCCGAACTGAACGAGACCCCGCGTCCACTGGCCCGCTCAATTCTGGTGGGGTTGGTCAGCCTCCTGGCGGCCGCCCTGTTCGCCGTGCCGCTGATCCGGCTTGCCGGGCGCTCGAACTGGATGCCCGCCCCCGCCGTCAAGGCGAATGCCGGCCAGATCCAGGATCTCGGCCGTGCCCTGCTGACCCAATACGGGTTCGCCTTCGAACTGATCTCCGTCGTGCTGCTCCTGGCCATTCTCGGCGCCCTTGTGGTGGCACGTTCCGGACGCGGAAGGATCCAACCATGAATTTTATGAACTGGAGCCAGACCCTGGATGTGTACCTGATCGTCGGCGCCCTGCTGTTCGCCATCGGCATCCTGGGGTTCCTGAAACACAAGACCCTCATCGGCATGCTGATCTCCGGCGAACTGATCCTGGCGGGGGCCTCGCTCAACTTCATGGCCTTCGGATATTTCAGGGCGCCCAATCCGGTCACCGGGCAGGCGTTCACCCTGTTCATCATCGGCATCGCGGCGGCCGAGACGGCCATTGTGCTGAGCATCATGATCGCCGTCTACCGCAACTATCGCTCGATCGAGACGAGGGACCTCAAGGAAATGGAAGGATAGCAGAAGGTTATGGCTGATCCCGTCGAAACTCCCATGCTCCTGGCCGCGCTGCTCGCCCCCCTGGCTGGCGCCGGTCTGGTCATGCTGAACAAGAAGCGCCCCAATCTCCGGGAGGGCTGCTCGTTCGCCGCGGCCGCCGCGATGTTCGCCGCGGTGCTCTCGTTGTTGCACCCGGTGATGGCTGGCCAAAAACTGGTATTCCACCTCTTCACCCTTTTACCCGGGGTCAGCGTGACCTTGCGGGCGGACGCCTTCTCGATGGTCTTCGCCCTCGTCGCCTCCTTCCTCTGGATCGTGACTGTTTCCTACTCCATGGGATATATGCGGGGACTGGAAGAGCATGCCCAAACCCGGTTCAACGCCTGTTTCGCGCTGGCCCTGTTCGGCGCCATCGGATGTGCCTTCGCCGACAACCTGTTCACCCTCTACCTCTTCTACGAGATCGTCAGCATCACCACCTACCCGCTGGTGGCGCACCACCAGGATCAGGAAGGCTACGAGGGCGCCCGCAAGTACCTGGTCTACCTGACCGCGACGGCCAAGGCGCTGGTGCTCCCCGCACTGATCCTGACCTATGTGATGTGCGGCACGCTGGACTTTGCCGACAACATGAGCACGGGCATCTTCCAGCCCGGCGCCAGCCGCCTGCTGGTCACCTTCACCTACGGCTGCCTGATCCTCGGGTTCGCCAAGAACGGCATCATGCCCTTCCACGGCTGGCTACCCGGCGCCATGGTGGCCCCCACCCCGGTGAGCGCGCTGCTGCATGCCGTCGCCGTGGTGAAGGTCGGCGTGTTTTCCACCACGCGGGTCATGCTGTACGTCTTCGGGGTCAACACCATGGACGCCTTTAATCTTGGGATCCCGACCGCCTACTTCGTGTCGTTCACCATCCTGGCGGCCTCCCTGATCGCCCTGAGCAAGGATAACCTGAAGGCGCGGCTGGCCTATTCGACCGTCAGCCAGCTTTCGTATGTCATTCTGGGAGTGGCGCTCCTGACGCCTGCGGGGATCGAGGGGGGCATTGTTCATATCGCCAACCACGCCTTCTCGAAAATCACGCTCTTCTTTTGCGCCGGGGCCATCTATGTGGCATCGCACCGCAAGAACATCTCTGAAATGGGCGGGCTCGGCCGGGCCATGCCCTGGACCTTTGCCGCCTTCGCCATTGCCGCCCTGAGCATGATCGGCGCGCCTCCGGTGGGGGGGTTCATCTCCAAGTGGTATCTGCTGGTCGGCGCCATGGAGGCCCAGCAAATCGGCATCCTGATCGTGCTCCTGGCCAGCACGCTGCTCAATGCCGCGTATTTCGCACCTGTGGTCTACCACGCCTATTTCGGCAAACCCAAGCCCGGCGACTCGCATGAGGGCGTCAGCGAGGCGGCGCCCGCAATGCTGATTCCTATCCTCATCACCGTGACGCTTTCGGTCGTCGTCGGCATTTATCCGGACTTCTTCATCAATCTCATCAAGGGAGCGATGCCATGATTATCGTCGCTTTGATCGAATTCCTGCAACGACACCTCAAGGCTGTCATCCGGGGCTGCGCAGTCATTCTGGCGCTGCTCGTGGTCGGTGATGCGTGGCTGGTCGACAAGGAACACGCCCACACGAAACCGGAGCACTGGTTCGGTTTCTGGTCGGCCTTCGGATTCATCGCCTGTGTGCTGATCATCCTCGCGTCAAAGTGGTTTGGACACCGGGGCATCATGAAGCGGGAGGATTATTACGATGATAAGTGAGCTCTGGATCCATCCCTCCGCGATTCTCCTGCTGGGCGCCCTGCTGATGCCGCTGGTGCGTGGCCGGGCACGCCAGGTTCTGATCCTGGCCGTCCCGCTGCTGGCCTTCGCCCGGATCCTCAGCCTCCAGACCGGCGTCTTCGGAACCGTCCATTTTCTGGACTGGGGACTGACTTTCGGCCGGGTCGACCGATTGAGCCAGATCTTCGGCTACATCATGGGGCTGATGTGCATCCTCGGCAGCCTTTATGCGTTTCACGTCAAGGATCCGGCCGAACACGCTGCGGCCTGGACCTATGTGGCCGGGTCGATTGGAGCCATTTTCGCAGGGGATTATCTCGTGCTCTTCCTCTTCTGGGAACTGATGGCCTTTTCCTCGGTCTTCCTCATCTGGCTCCGGCGCCGGCCCGAGTCGCCCGGGACGGGATACCGCTACCTGCTGGTCCATGTGGCCGGCGGGTTGTCGCTCCTGGGCGGGATCATGCTCCGCTACAAGGCCACCGGGGGCGACCTTTCCTTCGGACCGGTTGATGTCGCCCACCCGGACCTCTCGACCTGGCTGATCCTCATCGGGTTCCTGCTCAACGCGGCGGTACCTCCCTTCCACGGGTGGCTGCCCGACGCCTATAGCGGCGCCACGGTGACAGGCTCGGTCTTCATGTGCGCCTTCACCACCAAAACCGCGGTGTATGCCCTCTGTCGCGGGTTCGCGGGAATGGACATCCTGGTTCCGCTTGGCGTCATCATGGCCATCTACGGCGTGGTTTACGCCGTATTGGAGAACGACGCCCGCAAACTCCTCGCCTACCATATCATCAGCCAGGTTGGCTACATGGTCGCTGGAGTCGGGCTCGGGACACAAATGGCCATCAACGGCGCCTGCGCCCACGCCTTCGCCCACATCCTCTACAAGGGCCTGCTATTCATGGGCACCGGCTCCGTGCTGCACATGACCGGAAAAAGCAAGTTCACCGAGCTGGGCGGACTTTACAAGAAAATGCCCTGGGCCTTCGTCTTTACGCTCATCGGGGGGCTCTCGATTTCGGCCTTCCCTCTGTTCAGCGGTTTCGTCAGCAAATCCATGATCGTCACGGCCGGCTTCGAGGATCACCGCACCGTCTGGGCGTTCCTCCTGATGCTGGCCTCCGCCGGGACATTCCTGCACACCGGGTTGAAAGTGCCTTACTTCATCTGGTTCGGGAAGAACAACTGCTCCAAGGAAACCTGGGAGGTGGCCAAGGATCCGCCCTGGAATATGTGCGCGGCCATGGCCCTGATGAGCTTCCTGTGCATCTTCATCGGGTGCTACACGCCTTACCTCTACGACAAGCTGCCCTACCCGATGGCGCTCAACCCGGAGGCGGTCTACCACCCATACACGGCCTACCATGTCTCCGAAACCCTGCAGATCCTGCTTTTCACGGCGCTGGGATTCTTCCTGCTCCTCAAGAAACTGACGCCGGAACCGACCATCAGCCTGGATGTCGACTGGTTTTACCGGATGTCCGGGCGGGCTGTGCGCTGGATCGCCGTGAAACCCGCACAGGCCGTGGATGACTGGGTGTGTGAGGCCTACCGGTTCATTGGACTGGCCGGAGTCATGGTCGCCGCGCGAGTATCGGCCTGGTTCGATTGGAATGCCATTGACGGCGTGGTCGACGGCGTGGCGAAAGGTGTCCGTGGCACGGGGAACCGCCTGCGCCATCTGCAAAGCAACCAGATGCAGGTAAATATTTTAAGTGCCCTGGCGGCCCTCGCGGCGCTGCTGTTGGGATATGTCTTCTACCTGAGGTAACTATGGATGTGTTGTTGATGAATCACTCGTGGCCGCTCCTGAGCGTCCTCATTTTCCTGCCCCTGGTCGGAGCGCTGCTGCTTCCGGTGATCCCCGGCCCGCGTGCCACCAAGATTTGGACGCTGGTGATCACGCTGGTTGTCGCGGCGCTTTCCCTCAAGCTCTATGCCGGTTTCGACACGTCCACGGCGAAATACCAGTTCGCCGAACATCTGGACTGGATCCCCTCGCTACACATCCATTACACGCTCGGCATCGACGGCATCACCCTGTTGCTGGTGCTGCTGACGACGATGCTCATGCCCCTCTGTGTGCTCTGCTCGTGGAATGCCATTGACCGGCGGGTCAAGGAATTCATGACCTGTCTGCTGGTGATGGAGACGTCCATGCTGGGCGTCTTCATGGCTCTGGACTTCATCCTGTTCTACATCTTCTGGGAAGCCATGCTGATCCCCATGTTCCTGCTCATCGGAATCTGGGGCGGTCCCCGGAAGATCTACGCATCAGTTAAATTCTTCCTGTACACACTGGCAGGTTCCGTGCTCCTGCCCGTGGCCATCATCGCGCTCTACCTGCACAGCACCCCACACACCTTCTTCATCCCGGCCCTGATGGGTCAGGCGCTTCCCGGCGGGCTGCAGAACTGGTTGTTCCTGGCGTTTTTTGTCGCCTTCGCCATCAAGGTGCCGATGTTCCCCTTCCACACCTGGTTGCCGGCGGCGCATGTCGAGGCCCCGACAGCGGGCAGTGTGCTGCTGGCCAGCGTGCTGCTGAAGATGGGCTCCTACGGCTTCCTGCGGTTCTGCCTGCCCATCACCCCGCACGGGGTTGAAACCTTCGCCCCTTATGTGATCGGACTTTCCATCGCCGGCATCATCTACGGAGGACTCACCGCCCTGGCCCAGACGGATATGAAGAAACTCGTTGCCTATTCCAGCGTAGCGCACATGGGGTTCGTCACGCTTGGAATTTTTGTCCTGAACAAGAACGGCATTGAAGGCGCCCTGCTTCAGATGATCAATCACGGCATCACCACCGGCGCCCTCTTCCTGTGCGTTGGCATGATCTACGAACGGACCCACAGCCGCGAACTGGCCAAGGCCACCGGCATCGGGAAGATCATGCCGGTCTATGTGACGGCGCTGGCGGTCTTCTGCCTGTCTTCCCTTGCCTTTCCCGGCACCAACAGTTTCATCGGGGAGTTTCTGGTGCTGGCGGGAAGTTTCTCCTTCTCAACCAAGGTCACGCTGCTGGCCGTTCCGGGCGTGGTGCTGGGCGCCGCCTATATGCTCCGCATGATCCAGCGGATCATCTGGGGCGGCACGAATAATCACGACACCTCCTACCTGACCGACCTGAATGCCCGCGAGATTGCAACCCTGGTTCCGTTGCTGGCACTGGTGCTCTGGATCGGTCTGGCACCAACCTTGTTCATGGACACCTTTCATGCCAGTGTAACCCATCTGATCCAGCAGTACCATGCGGGGCTCAACCTTTAGTCCGGAAAACGACCATGATGAACCTGACACTATTGACGCCTGAACTGATCATCACCCTCGGCAGCCTGGTTGTGTTCGCGATCTGTCTGGGATCGGGTCGCGGCAAACTGGCAGCCACCGTCACGGCCGCAATCGCCGCACTGGCGTTACTCTCCTGCGCGGGGACTCTGGGCAGTCACGGCGATTTTTTCAGCCGGGCACTGCGGGTTGACCTGTATTCCCAGATGTTCAAGGTCTTCATCCTGCTCGGATTGTTCTCCGTGGTGGTGTTCGGGCGCGAACTCAAGGACATCCGTGCTGAGATCCGTCCGGAATATTTCCTTTTCCTACTATGGGGCACGCTGGGCATGATGCTATTGGTCAGCAGCACGGAATTGATCACCTTGGTCATTGCCATGGAACTGTCCTCCTTCGCGCTGTATCTGCTGGTTCCGCTGCGCCAGGACCGGGGCGGCCTGCGAATCCAGATGGAAGCGGCCACCAAGTATGTGATGTTCGGCATCGTGGCCACGGGCATCATGCTATTCGGCATGAGTTATCTCTTCGGGCTGACGGGAACAACCTACTTCCATGACCTGGCGCCAGCCCTCAGGGAGCGCTGGAGTGACCCCGCCGCGGTGATCGGCATGGTACTGGTGCTGGCGGGCCTGTTCTTCAAGCTGGCGGCCTTCCCCATGCATCTCTGGGCACCCGACGTCTATCAGGGCGCCTCCAACGAGACCACGGCCTTTATCGCGGGAGTACCCAAAGCCGCCGTGATCGCGGTGTTGATCCGTTTCTGCCTGTGCGCCGACCCCGGCGACCGCTCGCTGACCGTGGTGTTGACCGTGACGGCCATCTGCTCCATGTTCTTCGGGAACCTGGCGGCCTTGGTCCAAACCGACATCAAGCGCATGATGGCCTACTCCAGCATTGCCCATGCCGGTTACGTGCTCCTCGGCCTGATCACCCTCCGCGACACCGGGTATGCCGCCTCGATCTTTTATATCCTGGGATTCGTAGTGATGAGCCTCGCCTCGTTCCTCGTGATCTGCGCGGTCTCCAGGGAGGGGGAAAACGTCACAGTTGACAGTCTGTCCGGACTCCATTCCCGCTCCCCGCTGGCCGCGCTCATTCTCGGAGCAGGAATGTTCGCGCTGGCGGGAATCCCGCCCTTTGCCGGGTTTATGGGAAAGTTCTTCCTCCTGACCGAGGCCCTGAAGCGCGGTTATGTGCTGCTGGTCGTGGTGGCGGCCATTAACACCGCCATCGGGGTTTACTACTACCTGACCGTGGTGCGGGTCATGTATTTCAGCG
>CAYOQM010000003.1:0-16820 GCA_964406065.1 uncultured Verrucomicrobiota bacterium | reverse complement strand
CCGTGAACGCCGTTCTCGGGCTGGGTTTGATCCTTATCGTTCTGGCGCTGGGAACCGTCCCGTCACGCCTGCTGGATCTCGCCCTGACCGCCGTGCAAGCCGCCGTGCTGTAATCCTTGTCTCACGGCACCCCGTCACCCTGACGCCTCAAGCATCGGTAATTCCCGCCACGTGAAACCCGGCACTGTGGATCAGCGTCATGTCAGCCGAATGGCCCTGCCCCCCCGTGGTAAGATAGCCGGTGGTAAATATCGAGTTGGCCGGATACAACGCCAACACTTGCAAGGGCCCCAGGCAGGCTTCCCTGCCGCCGGCAATCCTGATTTCGCGAGCGGGATTGGCAAACCGGAACAGGGCCAGCGTCCTGAGCGCATCGACAGCACTGATGCGGGGGCGGCCTTCCAGGGCCGTCCCGGGACGGGGATCAAGGAAATTGAGGGGAATGGAGTCCGCATCGACATCACGGAGCGCCAGGGCGAGATCCACCCGGTCTTCCAGCGATTCCCCCGTGCCGATCAATCCGCCGCAGCATAACTCCAGCCCGTTCCGCTTCACCGTCCGGGCCGTGTTGACCCGGTCCGCATAGCTATGGGTCGAGCAAATGGCTCCGTAATGGCGGCTGGAAGTTTCGAGATTATGGTTATACCGGTCGACGCCGGCGGCCTTGAGTTGTCCCGCCTGAACGTCATCGAGCAATCCCAGCGAGGTGCAGATCTGGATATTCATTTCCCGCTTGATGCGGCGCGCCGCCTCGCAGATGAGGTCAAGTTCCGAGTCCGCAGGCTGGCGCCCGCTGATGACGATGCAATACCGCATGGCCTCCAGCCGGGCCGCCTCACGGGCGCCCTCGACGATCTTCTCAACGGACTGCAGTGAGTAGCGGGGAATGTCGGCCGTGGACTTGGCCGACTGGCTGCAGTAGGAGCAATCCTCGCTGCAGGCCCCGCTCTTGGCATTGCGGATCACGTGAAGGGTGACGCCCATTCCGAAATAATGGCGGCGGATGGAAAAGGCGGCCTCCAGGATGGACAGCAACTCCGAATCCGGAGACCGCACCACCTCAAGGGCCTCCTGCCGTCCGAGGGGTTTTCCGGCCAGAATGCCTGCGCCGAGGTCAGCCCAGTTCATGACGCCTCCTGTATGTCCATCGCGCGGGAAGCACCCTGATCATCCCGCGGCCTGCTTCAGCGCCTGTTCCAGGTCAGCCCGGATATCATCGATGTGCTCAATTCCGATGGAGAGGCGCACCAGTTCCGGCGAGATGCCGCCTTCACGCTGCTGCGTTTCGGTCAACTGGGAATGCGTCGTGGTGGCCGGGTGAATAGCCAGACTCTTGGCATCGCCCACATTGGCCAGCAACGAGAACAGTTTGAGGTTGTCGATGAATTTGCGACCCGCCTCCGCGCCGCCCTTGATCCCGAAGACCACCATGCCGCCAAAACCGTTGGAAAGCACCTTGCGGGCGACGGCGTGCGACGGATCATCCACCAGGCCGGGGTAGCGCACCCAGGCCACGGACTTGTGGCGCTTCAGGTAGTCGGCCACGGCCAGGGCATTCTGGCAATGCCGTTCCATGCGCAGTGCAAGGGTTTCAATACCCTGCAGGAACTGCCAGGCGTTGTCCGGTGAAATGCAGGCGCCCAGGTTGCGCAGCGGCACCAGTCTCATGCGCAGGATGAACGCCAGCGGCGCCAGCGGCCCGAGATCCAGTGCGTAGCGGATGTTGTGGTAGCTGGGATCCGGCTCCGACAACAGGGGGAATTTCCCGCTGGTCCAGTCGAACTTGCCCGAATCCACCACGATACCGCCGATCCCTGTGCCATGGCCGCCCAGCCATTTGGTCAGCGAGTGCACGACAATATCCGCACCCTGCTCGATGGGGCGCTGCAGGAATGGCGTACTGAAGGTACTGTCCACAACCAGTGGCAGGCCGTGCGCATGAGCCACTTTGGCAATCGCGGGAATGTCCACGACATCGAGCACGGGATTGCCGATGGTTTCCACAAAGACCAGTTTGGTCCGGGGGGTAATCGCCTTGGCAAAATTGGCCGCATCGCGAGGGTCAACGAACACGCATTTGATGCCGAACTGCGGCAAGATGTCGTGGAACTGGGTATATGTTCCACCATAGAGATTGTTGGCCGCGACGAACTCATCGCCCGCCTTACAGAGGTTGATGATGGAATAGAAAACAGCGCTGGTTCCCGACGATAAGGCGAGGGCGGCGGCTCCGCCTTCCATGGCGGCCATCCTCTTCTCAAGCACGTCCTGGGTGGGATTCATCAGGCGGGTGTAGATGTTACCGAGTTCCTTGAGGCCAAACAAGTTAGCCGCATGCTCGGCATTCTTGAACACATAGGAACTGGTACGATAGACAGGGACAGCTCGTGATAAAGTAGTCGGGTCAGGATCCTGTCCAGCATGAAGGGCCAGTGTTTCGATCTTATTAGTAGTGATGCTCATCATTTGCTCCTTTTGAAGGTGAAAATAATAACAAAGACCAGTCCGAGAATCCCAGCAAAATCGGTTGCGTCATTCACTAACAGTTCGGAACAATAGAAGCGGCAGTATCCTCGCTACAATCCCCCGTCCCGGATGGCGGCGATGACGATATTAGCGCAGGCCTCGGCATCAGAAAGGGCATCATGGTGGTTGAGGGCCAATCCAAGATGCTCACAAACATTCGGCAGTTTTGTCGGCCGGATACCCCATGTTTTCCGTGCCAGTTTAACCGTACAAAGGAAAGGCTGCTCTGGAGGCGCAAGTGCGGCGGCCTCGCAACAAGCCCGCATCACATTCGCGTCAAAACTGGCGTTGTGCGCGGCAATAAACCGGGTCCCTTGTAGCGTCGGAGCCAGTTCCGGCCATAATTCTCCGAATGTCGGCTCATGGGCAACCATGTCCCACGTGATCCCGTGCAGATAGCTGAAAACGAAGTGCCGCCGCGGAGCCCGGATCAAGCGATGTTCCCGTCTGACGATGACATGATTCTCGACCCGAATCAGGGCGAGAGAACAGGCGCTATCCTGCCCGTAGTCGGCTGTCTCAAAGTCCAGCGCAACAAAGCAATCCGTCTCCAGTTTCGGCTTAGTCCTAAACGCCGAACGGGGAGGCTGAAATCGTGGAGTCCTGGGTGCGGGGGAAATCATGCCTATATGACCGAATACTTCATGGTTATTTTGGTCACCATGGTAACATATAGCAACGATCCAGAGAAAAGGCATTTTCGATGTGGCGAATAACAGGAGGCCCACCGCCTTCCGCACCAACCACCTCGACGACATCGAACCGGAAGGTTACCGGCACTTTCAACCGCTGCAGATAGCGCACGGCTGCGCGCGACAGGACATGGCGCTTACGCTTGTCTACCGCCGCTATGGGGCGGCCATAGGATTCAGACTGGCGCGTTTTGACCTCGACAAAAACCAGAATTTCACCCTGCCGCGCCACCAGATCAAGCTCATCCCTCGCCGAGACCCGGAAGCGCCGGCTCAAGATGGCGTAACCTTTTTGCCGAAGAAGGCGCGCAGCCTCGCGCTCGCCCCAAAGGCCGGTCGCGAGATGGAAAGGAAAGATTGAGGTCATGAAACATATTGTTGGTTTGTTTTGTTAATACTAGCTAATTACCTATCAACACGTCAACACCCCAATGGATCAACCGGAGGCTTTCAGCCGCATTGCCTCCCGAACCGGACGGAAAGAGCGGCGGTGGATCGGACTGGGACCAAGCTCCAGAAGGGCTTGCATGTGAAGCTGTGTTCCGTACCCCTTGTGGCGGGCAAAATGGTAGCCTGGATATTGACAGTCCCATTGCAGCATCATCCGATCACGAGTTACCTTGGCAATAATACTGGCCGCGGCGATGCTCAAGGAGCGGGAATCCCCCCGCACAATCGCCCTAGAGAGGCAGGGTAATCCTGGCACGGGAAGCCCATCTACCAAGGCAAAATCAGGGGGAGGCGTGATGGCATCCAAGGCACGGGCCATGGCCAGGTGGGTCGCCCGCAGAATATTCAGACTATCGATCTCTTCAACGCTGGCAACACCGACCCCGTAGAGACAGGGGAATGAAGACGTCAGCAAGTCAAACAGTTCATCACGACGG
The DNA here is from genome assembly GCA_964406065.1 of uncultured Verrucomicrobiota bacterium. Taxonomy (GTDB): domain Bacteria; phylum Verrucomicrobiota; class Kiritimatiellia; order CAIKKV01; family CAITUY01; genus JAABPW01. The sequence continues at coordinate 12,715 of CAYOQM010000003.1, read as the reverse complement.
GATTCAGACAGACTTTTGGAATCATTCACGGCCTGAAGCAGGCCGTATTGCTCGGTTTCGAGAAACAGTCGGTCAAACACCAACGCCGCCGCCACCACGGGCCCGGCGAGAGGGCCACGACCGGCTTCATCGACTCCTGCCAGTCGGCTCTTCCCCAATTCCCACGCCTGACGCTCGAACTGGAGCACAAGTCAACCGAAGGAGGCCTTACACGTCGGCCTTGTTTTTTTCACGCAACTTGGAACTCTTGCCAACGCGATCGCGCAGGTAATAAAGCTTGGCGCGGCGGGTCTGACCGGAGCCTTCGACTTCTAAACTGGCCAAGTTCGGCGAGTGAACCGGAAAGATACGTTCCACCCCGACGCCATGCGAAATGCGGCGGACCGTGAAGGTTTCGGTAGCGCCAACGCCATCGCGTGCAATCACGGTTCCCGTAAAGGCCTGGACGCGCTCCTTACCGCCTTCGCGGATCTTCACCTGAAGTTTGACTGTGTCGCCGACGCGGAAGGCGGGCAAAGCCTCCTTGCGCAGGTTTTCTTTATGTATCATGGACAATGCTTTAGCAATCATAGTTCCCTCATCTTCACCAAGTCTGGTCTTTTTTCTCTTGTCCGGCGCTCCGCCTGTTCCCTTCGCCACCGCGCAATTTCCTCGTGATCCCCCGACAGGAGGATCCCCGGGACTTCCAGCCCCCTGAAAACCCGCGGCCTCGTATAGTGCGGGTATTCCAGCAACCCCTCCGTGAAGGACTCCTCACGGGTGGCCTCGTCATTCCCCAGCACCCCGGGCACTAGGCGAACCACGGCATCAATCACCACGGCCGCCGGCAGGACTCCGTTCGTCAGAACATAGTCACCGATCGAGATTTCATCGGTGGCAAGATGCGTCCGCACCCGCTCATCGACTCCCTCATAGTGCCCACATATAAAGATCAAATGCCGGGCGGTTGAAAGCCCGACCGCAGACGCCTGTTCAAACCGGCGCCCCTGTGGCGTCATCAGGATCACCCGCGCATCGGGCGTCATTACCGACTCCACTGCCTCGAACAGCGGCTCCGGCTTCATCACCATTCCCGCACCCCCGCCGAACGGACGATCATCCGTCGTCTGGTGCCGGTCCGTGGTGAACCGCCTTAAATCCACTGCGTTAATAACGACAAAACCTTTTTGCGCCGCCCGCTTGAGGATGCTCTCCTCAAGAAATCCCTTCAACATTCCAGGAAAGATCGTGATGACATCGATCCTCAGCGGCGTCTCCATGCGCTATTCCGCCACTTCCAGGACCGTCCGGCATCCCTTCTGTGCCCCGTAGTTGCTGACCAGGGTACGCATCGCGGCAATCGTCTTCCCACTACGTCCGATGATCCGTCCGACATCCTTGGGATGACAGCGAACTTCCAGAATGGTCGTCTGCTTGCCCCGCACTTCCGTCACCACAACATCATTGGGATGTTCAGACAGCGCCCGGACAATAAACGTCACAAAGTCCTTCATGCGTTCGCTTTAGCCGCCGCCTTGTTTTTTTTGATCAGGCTCTTCACCGTGTCACTAACCAAGGCGCCCTTGCTGATCCAATGATCAATACGATCCATCTTCAGGCCAAAATTGATCCCCTGCTTTTTGGGATCATACCAGCCGACGACTTCCAGGTTCTTTCCGTCCCTGGGGAAGCGAGTATCGGCGGCCACCACGCGGTAGCTGATGTCCTTGTTCGCGCCCGTACGGGTCATTCTAATTTTAACTGACATTCCATTCCTCCCTGACAACTACAACCTGCCCCGGGCCCGTCAGAATCCCGGAACCAACTTTCGAAAAGCCGCGAACTATCTCACATTCTTATCGGGCGCGCAACCACTTTTGCATGGATCCCATCCGCTTCGCCATTTCCCGTGCCTGGTCAAACTGCTTCAGCAGTTCATTGACATCCTGCACCTGAGTCCCGCTTCCAGCGGCAATCCGGCGTTTCCGGCTAGCATTCAGTATCTCGGGGCGGCGCCGCTCCCTGGTCGTCATGCTCTGGATAATGGCTTCCGCCCGCCTGGTGGAACGGGCGAAATCCTGGCCTTTCCCGGCCTCCCGCAACTTGGCCTTGACCTGCCCCCCCATCGGGAGCATCTCGATCAGGCTTTCCATCGACCCCATTTTTCTCAATTGTGCCAGCTGCCCCATGAAATCTTCCAGATCAAGGCGGTTCTTGCGCAGTTTTTTCTCCATCGCAGCGACCTGAGTCAGGTCAACCGTCTCCTGCGCCCGCTCTACCAGACTGATAATGTCCCCCATGCCAAGGATACGCGAAGCCATGCGCTCCGGATAGAAAGGCTCCAGTTCACCCACGCGTTCCCCGACCCCGGTATAAAGAATAGGGCAGCCCGTCACCTCCTGAATGGATAGTGCGGCTCCACCGCGGGCATCTCCGTCAAGTTTGGTGAGAATCAATCCCTTGAGATCCAGCGCCTTGTGAAACACCTGGGCTACATTCACGGATTCCTGACCGATGGCCGCATCGACGACCAGAACGGTATTGCGACACCTGACTGTCTCGCGTAATTCCTTGAGCTCATTGACGAGCTCCTCATCGATCTGGAAACGCCCGCCCGTATCGAACAGCACCACGTCGCGCCCGGTCAGTTCCGCCTTGTCCATGGCGCGCCGCCCCAGCGCGGGCACCGTTTCGCCCTTTTCAGGCGCCAGCATGTCAACGCCAATCTGACGGGCCAAAACCCCCAATTGATCTACCGCAGCGGGCCGCCGGATATCCGCACCCACCAGCAGAACGTTCTTTCCGTCTTTTTTCAAAAGGGAAGCCAATTTGGCGGAGGTGGTGGTTTTGCCGGATCCATGTAATCCCACCAACATGACGGGAGCCGGCAGAGGATTCAGCTCCAGCCGCCGGTTCTTGCCGGGCTCAAGCAATACCACAAGTTCATCGTGAACCCGTTTGATCACCTGCTGGCCGGGCGACAGACTGTGAAGTACCTCTTCGCCGACACATTGCGCGCTGACACGGGTGATGAAGTCGCGGGCCACCTCAAAGTTGACATCCGCCTCCAGCAAGGCCATCCGCACCTCACGCATGGCATCCCGGATGTTGGATTCATTAAGGCGTCCGTAACCCCGGAGCTTCTTGAACACCAACTCCAACGAACTGGTCAGGGAATCAAACACGGTCGTCCTTACGCCTTGATCTTGCGGCCTGCGACGACACTGAAAACCAGTCCGCCATCTCCTTTGATGACATTCACCTTCCCGGCATCCAACAGGTCGCCCCTGAGAATTTCCTCAGCCAGAGGATCTTCCAGGAACCTCTGCACTGCACGCCGCAGGGGCCGCGCTCCCATGGCCTGATCGAATCCTTTTTCGAGGAGAAGATTTTCAGACTCCGGCGTCATCACGAGTTCGATCCCCTTGGCCTGCAACCGGCTCTTCACCTTCTTGATTTCAAGATCAAGAATGCGCACCATCTCGGGCCTGTCGAACTGACGGAAAACCACGATCTCGTCCAACCGGTTGAGAAATTCCGGCTTGAACAGGCGCCGAACCTCCTCCAGCATGCGGGTCTTGAGTGTGTCGTAGTCCATGGCCGACCCGGACTCCGTAAACCCGAGGCCACCCTTGCGGATGAAATCGGAACCCAGATTGGTTGTCAGGATGATGACGGTATTCCGAAAATCCACCTGCCGGCCATTGCTGTCGGTCAACCGCCCCTCTTCCATGATCTGGAGCAGCATATGCATGACATCCGGATGCGCTTTCTCAATTTCATCAAACAGGACGACGGAATATGGTCGGCGCCGCACTTTCTCGGTAAGTTGTCCTCCTTCATCGTAACCCACATATCCCGGCGGAGATCCCACCAGACGGGAGACCGTGAATTTTTCCATGTACTCGGACATATCCAGCTGGATCAGCGCATTGGAGTCGTCGAACATGAACTCCGCCAGGGATTTTGCCAGCAGGGTTTTCCCAACCCCGGTGGGGCCGAGGAACACAAACGAACCGATCGGGCGACGCGGATCCTTCAGGTCGGCCCGGGAACGGCGGAGTGCCTTGGAGATGGTGACAATCGCCTCCTTCTGGCCAATGACCGTCTTCTCAAGTTCCTCCTCCATATTGAGCAACCGGGCCAGTTCCTTGCCTTCCATCTTCTTGAGAGGAACCCCGGTCCACTTCGAAATCACAGACATGACGTCCTCATCAGAGACCTTGATCTTTTTCTTCTTCCCGGCCTCCTGCCATTTTTTGACCGTTTCATCCAGAGCTTCGCGTTCGCGTTTTTCCTGGTCCCGGAAGCGGGCGGCATCCTCGAATTTCTGACCCTTGATGGCGGCTTCCTTCTGGAGCCTGATCACCTCGATGGCCTGCTCCTTCTTGCGAAGCTCAGGAGATCTTGTCGTCGCCTGGATGCGGGCGCGGGCGCCGGCCTCATCAATGGTGTCAATGGCCTTGTCAGGCAGATGGCGCCCGGTCAGATAGCGGTCGGTCAGGCGTGCCGCCGCCTCAATGGCATCATCGGTGATTTTGACATTATGGTGTTCCTCGTACTTGTGCCGTATCCCCTTTAGAATACGGATGGTATCGATCACACTGGGTTCGTTGACGGTGACCGTCTGGAACCGGCGCTCCAAAGCACCATCTTTTTCAATGTATTTCCGGTATTCATCCAGCGTGGTGGCACCGACACATTGGAGTTCTCCACGGGCCAGGGCCGGCTTGAGAATGTTGGACGCATCCATCGTTCCCTCGGCCGACCCCGCACCGACCAGGGTATGGATTTCATCCACGAAGAGAATGACGTTGCCGTTGCGCTTGATCTCATCCATAACGGCCTTGATCCGCTCCTCGAACTGGCCGCGATACTTGGTTCCCGCGATCATCAGGGCAAGATCCAGAGCAATCACACGCTTGTTGCGCAAATTCTCCGGGACCAATCCATCAATGATTACCTGGGCAAGCCCCTCGACAATGGCCGTTTTCCCTACCCCGGCCTCACCCAGCAAAACAGCGTTGTTCTTAGTGCGCCGGCACAAGATTTGAATGCAGCGTTCCAGTTCCGACTCCCGTCCTATCATCGGATCGATAGCCCCTTTGCGGGCGAGTTCCGTCAAATCACGTCCGAAGGCGTTCAGGGCTGGGGTCTTCGGCTTCTCGCCCGGGCTCCCCTTCTGCCCCGACTGGGGTTCTGGTGCAGGAACCTGATCGTCCGGGTCGAAATTCGGATCCAGTTCCTTCATGATCTCAGTACGAGTGGTCTCGAAGTTGATATTGAGATTGCGGAGCACCTGGGCGGCCACACCCTCCCCCTCTCGCAGCAGGCCGAGCAGAATGTGTTCGGTTCCTACATAGGTGTGGTTCAGGGCGCGGGCTTCCGCCGATGCCAGTTGGAGGACCTTCTTGGCGCGGGGCGTAAAGGGAACATTTCCCGCCGTCTTGGTTTCCGGTCCCTGCCCGACGGCCTTCTCGACTTCCATACGGAGGGTTTCGATGGAAATCCCCATCCGCTCCAAGACCGAAACAGCCACCCCCTGGCCGAGCGCAACCAGTCCGAGCAAGAGATGCTCGGTCCCGACATACGAATGATTGAACCGATCCGCCTCCGACCGCGCCAGTTGAATGACCTGCTGGGCCCGTGGCGTATAGTTGCCTGAATTATCCATAAGCTCACCTTTATCAACGTGTTGCGCGAACTAACCCTGAACCGATGCCTGACGGATGGTTTCCCTCACCAAGCGGGCACGCACCTGATCGCGTTCATCGGGTTGAATGGCTCGACCTTCCGACTTTTGCAGATGTCCCGGCAGGGTAAACAGCATCAACCGATTCACTTCTGCTATATCCAAGTTGTTGATCATACCAACTTCGCATCCCAAACGCAATGCAGACAACATATCCAGAACCTCCTGTGATCCGAGGACATGCGCATGGCACAACACTCCGTAGGCGCGACCTACAAAATCCTGCACGTAAGCCTCTCGGCTCTCCAATAGGCGGGCCCGTGCATTCGTTTCGTGTTCAGCAACCTCGCTGACAATCTGGGTCAACCGGCCGATAATCACGGACTCCGACTCGCCTAGCGTCACCTGGTTGGAAATCTGAAACATATTCCCGGACGCCTCAGTCCCCTCGCCATGCAGTCCCCGGACGGCAAGCCCGATTTTGGTCAGCCCCTTGATGATCGGATCAATCTCATTCATCAGGCGGAGCCCGGGCACATGAAGCATGACGCTGGCCCGCAACCCGGTTCCCACATTCGTCGGGCAGGCGGTCAGATACCCGAGTGTCGGCGAATAGGCGAAGGGCAGTTGCTTTTCCAGTTCATTGTCCAATGCCGTGATGTCTTCCCATAATTCCGGCAGGTGGAACCCGGGACGCATGGACTGAAGGCGGAGGTGATCCTCCTCGTTGACCATGACCACCATGCTCTTGTCATGCCTTACCACCACGCCGCTTCCCGCGTCTTTGCGGGCCAGGTCGTTGCTGATCAGGTGGCGTTCCCGTAAAAACTCGCGGTCCACGGCAGAAAGGCCGGCCATATCGATCACCAGATGCGGCGCCAAGGAAGGGAGATCCGGAAGACATTTCCAAATCCTCGACTGGATCTGGACACATTCCTCCTCCCCGGCCCACCCCGGAAATGCCAGGCCCTCGATGTTGCGGGCAAGCCGGATCCGGCTGCTGACAATGATTCCCGATTCATTCCCCGAGGCCAGCCAGGCCCCCGGACGATGCAGCAAATCATCCACCTTCATTGCCGGCCTCCCTTAACTGATCCCTCAGCAGGGCGGCCTCTTCGTAGTGTTCCGCCTGGACGGCGGCCTCCAGTGCTTTGCGCAACGCCACCAGCCGGCCTTCTTGTTCCAGGCTTTGGCGACGGGATTCAGGAACCTTGCCAACATGACGCTGTCCCTTGTGCATGGCGGCTAGCATGGGGGCCAGTTCCGCCCCGAAAGACTCGTAGCAACGGGGACACCCCAGTCGCGCATTTTTCTTGAAATCCCGACCGCGCATGTGACAGTGGGAACAGCTCTTGCCCCCCCCTTTGCCCTCTTCGGAAGTATCGGATTCTGCGGTTCCCATCCCGAAAAGAATTTCAGGAATCGAGATGACGCTTTGCACATTCATCCCGTTTTCCTCAGCACAATCCTCGCAAAAATGAAGTTCGCGGGTCTGACCGTTGATCATCTGGGTAAGATGAATGGTCGCCTCATGCTGCTGGCAACATTCGCAAAGCATACGCCCTCCCCATTCACGACTGGCCTTCCAAGACCGGGTACCGGATCCACAACGGAGCCTGATGGCCTCGTTTTTCGGGCGTTTTTGTACCCCGCCCCTGACCGCCCGTCAATGGTTTTCCGTGAGCCCAGTTGTTTATACAGGATTTGCGGCACGGAATATGATAGAGAGGGAGCCGATGAATCTCATGAAGCGCCATCTCCCCTCAAGGATCGAGGTCTGGTACCCCCTGATCATCCTTGCCGCCGGCTGGTTGGCCTACTCGAACAGTTTTGCCTGTCCCTTCCTGTTTGACGATGCCGGCGTCATCACCGATAACCCCCATATATTCCATCTTTGGCCGCCTTGGAAAGCCGTGCTCGCTCCCACGCGGTTTGTGGCGGATTACTCCTTCGCTCTGAACCATACCTGGGCGGGGTTTTCGCCCGCTGAATACCGGTTGGTCAACATCCTGATCCACCTCGGTTCCGGGCTGGCGCTTTATGGGATCATGCGGCGCACCCTGCGGTTGCCGTGCTGGCATTCCCGCTTGGAGCAAAACGCCAACGAACTGGCCCTGGCCACAGCCCTGATCTGGACCGTGCATCCGCTTCAGACGGAAAGTGTCACCTAGATCGCCCAGCGGATCGAATCCCTGATGGGGCTATTCTTCCTGCTGACTTTCTATTCCTTCATCCGGGGCGCGACAGCGGGAAGCCGGTTCCTCTGGAAACCTGCCGCCGTCATCTTCTGCGCCCTCGGCATGGCCACCAAGGAAGTGATGATCACGGCGCCAGTCCTGCTACTCGTTTATGATGGACTATTCATTTCGGACTCCTGGCGCGGCCCGTTGAAACGATGGCGATGGCATGCCACCTTTTTTGCCACATGGAGCATTGTTCTTCTGTTGCTGCGTGCCTCCCTTCTACAGGCACAGGCGGAGCATGTCCCGCTGGTGGGAGCTGGAGCGGTTCGCTGGGAGTATGCGCTGACCCAGCTTAATGTGCTGATTCACTATTTGAAGCTTTCCTTGATTCCTTATCCTCTCTGCATCGATTACCGGTGGCCACTGGTTGAGTCTCCCTTTGACGCCCTCTGGCCGGGGATCTTGACAGTACTGCTTGCCCTGGGGACACTTTGGGCCTTGTGGAAACGAGTCTGGATCGGGTGCATTGGCGCCTGGTTCTTCGTCATACTGGCGCCCACCTCAAGCCTCAACCCCCTTCCTGATGCGGCTTTCGAGCACCGTATGTATCTTCCCCTGGCAGCCGTTATTGCCGGGCTTGTCGCCCTTGTAGCGGTGGGAATTCACTACTCGCGGCTCCCGGCCCGGACACAACGGGTGACCGGATTCCTGTTATTAATCGCTGTGGCAGGTCTGTTCACCACCCTGACCCTGGCCAGAAACAGGCTCTACCTGACCGAGGAGGGAATGTGGCGGGATGTCATCAAAAGAAGACCGGAAAATTACCGGTCCTATATTTCACTTTCATCGGCATTGCTGGACAAGGAGCGGTATGCCGAGTCCAGCACCCTCTGCAGTAATCTGTTGAGTCGTCTCCCACCCTTTGAAAGGGTGTCCCGTGATGAGATAGAACGAAACCATTACCATCCCGGACGCCCCCCTGTTCACCTGTATTATGCCATGGCGCATAACAACCTGGGATTGGTTGCGATGGCTCTGAACCAGTCAGCCCAGGCCAAACAGCATTATCAGGAGGCCCTGCGCGTTTTCCCGGCAGGGTTCTGGGCGCACCGAAATCTGGGTCTGGCGTTTTACCTGGAAACCCGTGTGGATGAGGCCGTCGCGGAATGGAACCAAGCCTCGGAGTGGAACCCCAAGGATAGTCTTACCCATGCCTATCTGGGTCTGGCGCTTTCCGGGAAAGGCCACTACAAGGCGGCGGAAGGGCATTATCGGGAAGCCGTCCGACTTAAGGAAGACTTCCTGTTTGCCCGGTCTCAATGGGCCTGGCTGCTGGCCACCAGCCCTTCCAATGATGTCCGCGACGGACGACTCGCCCTGAGCGTCGCCCTACCTCTGTTAGAGGGTTCGGCGGGAAGAAGTTCACGGGCGCTTGACGTGGTCGCCGCCGCATATGCGGAAACGGGCGATTTTTCAAAGGCCGTACGCTATGCCCAAGAGGCGTTGTCGCGGGCGGGTGAGCCGCCGGCCCATCCCATCCATCCAGCCGGGGAACCCTCCAGGGATTACACGACCGAGGATCTGCGCAACCGGCTGGATCTTTATCGCAAGAAGACCCCCTGCCGCTCACCAAAATAAAAAACCGCCGCCCCTTTGAAGGACGACGGTTTTCGTTGGGTTAAACGATGGTGATTAGTTCGCCAACGCATGCCCGGAGATGTTACAGACCGCATTGGTGCCAATCACACCAAACGCAACCGTGCCACCCGCCGGACAGTTCGTCACTGCGGTGGGATTCTTGACATAGGCCATGACCTCGGTGGTATCGGCGGTAACACCCGTATCCTTCTTCATAGCCAACGCCCACTGTTCCTTGCCGGCTTCGATCTGGCGCAGGTTATTGATACAGGCATTCTGCTGCGACTGAGTTCTCGCCTTCATGAAAGAAGGAATGGCGATTGCCGCCAACAACCCGATAATCGCAACCACAATCATGATCTCAACCAATGTAAACCCCTGCTTCATCTGTTTCATTCTATTCTCCTTCATTGTTTTCTGCTTTAGTTTCAACTCTTACCTACTACCTCATAGTACAGAAAGGACATGTAGCAAACATAGTGCCAACTGGCAGAAGCAATGCAAAACGAATTATTTTCAGGTTTCAGGATGTTTTTCAATGCCGTTGAAGACGATTTCAACCCCATGATTCTCGCTTCTAATAACCTTCTCAATCCTGAATCTGATAAATCAAAGCCCCAAGTAACACAGCACAACCCGTAGTTGGGCTGTGCTGCAACGGCCTCATTGGTTGTAATTAATTCGCGAGGGCATGCAAGGCCACAGTGCAGGTGGCATTGGTGCCAACGACGCCATACACAACGGTCCCGCCGGAAGGGCAGTTCGTGCTAGCCGACGGATTCTTCAGATAGGCCATCACTTCCGTCGTTACGGCCGTGGCGCCCGTACTCTTCTTCTGCTCCAAGGCCCACTGCTCCTTGCCCGCCTCGACCTGGCGCAGGTTATTGATGCAGGCATTCTGTTGCGACTGCGTCCTGGCCTTCATAAAGGACGGAATGGCAATGGACGCCAACAGTCCTATGATCGCGACCACGATCATGATTTCAACCAACGTAAACCCCTGTTTCATTTGTTTCATTTGTTTTCTTTCTCTTAATGTTTTCTATTACCGCATCCTCTTCACAAAGACATGAATAAGCATCATTTATGCCAACTCGGCTCAGATCATATCTTCTCTTCACCGTCCGTCGGTTCCCCAGGCAGTTTGCGGTACAAGGTCGCCAAGCTGATCTTGAGGGCTTTGGCCGCTTTTTCCTTGTCCCCCTTGGTCATGGCGAGAACCTGTTCCAAGTACTCCTTCTCGCGGTCACGCAAAAAGGCCTTGAGGGACTTATTGCGGTAGTCGGCCTCACTGGCCAGTCCTGTGACTGAATGTTCTGCCACCTTGGCCTGATTGAGTATGCGCGGAGGCAGGACATCCGGGGTGATCACATTGTTTTGTGCGAATGTAATCGCATGCTTGATCGCATTCTGAAGCTCACGCACATTGCCTGGCCAGTTGTAACGTTCAAACATCTCCTTGATTTCAGGAGTCAGTTTAGGCAGTTCGCGGCCTTCGCCAAGTTCGTGCTGCAGCACATGATACACCAGCGGAAGAATGTCCTCCTGCCGCTCACGCAACGGCTTGATCTCGATCGGGATCACGCTCAACCGGTAGTAAAGGTCTTCCCTGAAAGTCCCCTGCTGGATCATGACTTCCAGACTCGTATTCGTTGCCGCAATCACCCGCACATCCACGGAAATATCTTCATTCCCCCCGACGCGCCGGATCTCCTTTTCCTGAAGAACACGAAGAAGCTTCCCTTGAATGCTGAGCGGCATGGAGGAGATTTCGTCCAGGAATAGCGTCCCCCCGCTGGCCGCCTCAAAAAGGCCTTCCTTGTTGGCTGTTGCTCCCGTGAAGGATCCCTTCATATGGCCAAACATTTCGGATTCAAGAAGGGCTTCGGGAAGCGCCGCGCAGTTGACGGCCAGAAACCTCTTGTCCTTGCGCTTGCTGTTGACATGAATAGCCTTGGCTACCAGCTCCTTGCCTGTTCCACTTTCTCCGGTGATCAGTACCGTGGTATCGGCGGGCGCCACGCGACGGATCATTTCGCAGACATTGCGCATCGCGGGGCTCTCAGCGACAATGTTTTCAAATTTGTACCGCCCAATCAGCTCTTCCTTGAGTTCCACATTCTCTGAAAGCGCCCGGCTATATTCCAATGCCCGTTGTATGGTGATCAGAAGTTCATCCATCTTGAAAGGTTTGGTGACATAGTCGAAGGTGCCAAGTTTCATGGCCTCGATTGCAGTCTCGACCGAACCGTAAGCCGTGAGGATAATCACCGGCATCGTCGCCCTCACCTGTTTGGCAATTCTGAGAAGCTCGATGCCGTTGATCGGCGTCATCCTGATATCCGTGATCATGAGATCAAAGGTCTCCGAGCGAAGAATATCGGGAACCTTGGAACTGTCCTGCACTGACGAAACCTCATACCCCTCTGTTTTCAAAAGGGTATTGAGCAGACTCAACATTCGTGGTTCATCATCAATCAGAAGAATTTTTGCGCTCATGACAGAACCTCGTCTCAGTCCGGAATGTTCCTAGACCATCGCGAATTATAAGGAACTCCGCCAGCAAAACAACAAGAATTCTCATTTTTAACAAACCGAGTGCGGAAAACGCCGAAATAGTGGAGTAATCCAATAAACAAATAGAATTTGGCAGGACAACCGCCTGGAATGAACAACTTGTCAAGTCGTCACGTTGTCAGAACTTCGAGAATCTGGGCGGCGTTTTGCGACTGAAGGATCCTCTCTCGCTTATCGGGATCATTCAACACCTGGCTGATTTCGGAGAGAAACTGGATATGGGGCCCTGTGCGACTGATGGAGGAAATGGTCATAATGAAAATGGTTGAGGGCTTTCCATCCATGGACCCGAAGTCAACGCCTTCTTTCTTGAGCGCCATGGCTGTGACCAGTTTATCAACGGTATCGGTCTTCCCGTGGGGGATGGCAATTCCGTGCTGCATGCCTGTAGACATCTTTTGCTCACGCTCAAGAACCACCCGCAGGGCTTCGTCCCGATCCTTGATTCTGCTACGCTCCACCAGAAGGTCGACCATCTCCCGGATAATCTCTTCCTTGGTCGTACCCTTCAGGTTGAAAATAATGGTGTCTTCAGACAGTAACTTCTTCAAATTCATTCCACATTCCCTCAAAAACTGGCCAATAACTATCACATCATGCGGCTATTGCGAGCTATTTCTTGTATTTTGAAGAAGACTGTGTCCCG
>CAYOQM010000002.1:10317-47152 GCA_964406065.1 uncultured Verrucomicrobiota bacterium | reverse complement strand
GGCTGACAGCATGGGATTCATCGCAAAGCCGCCAAGTGCGGCGAACAGTCCTGAAGCGATGCCGATGCCTGCAATGTTGTATATAAAGGCCCAGAACAGATTCTCTCGGATATTCCTCATGACAAGCCGGCTTAAACGGATGGCTTTGGCAATGCCTTGCAAGTCGCCCTTAAGCAGGATTATTCCAGCTGTTTCCATAGCGACATCAGTCCCCGTCCCCATGGCAATGCCTACATCGGCCAGCGCCAGGGAAGGGGCGTCGTTGATTCCGTCACCCGCCATGGCGACGCAATGCCCTTCCGTCTTCATAGCCTGTATGATATCCCGTTTGCCGGCAGGGGAAACGGCGGCATACACGTCGCTGATATCTAGTTTCCTGCAGACCTGTTCGGCTGCCGCTCTATTGTCGCCTGTGATCATCACCAGTTTAAGTCCCATGTTGCGCAGGGACTCAACGGCCTCACGGGCATTCTCGCGCAGTTGATCTTCAAGCGTTATTGACCCGGCCTCCACGCCGTCCAGGGTTACGTAAATGTGTGTTCCTGTTTCGAAATTACCGGGGGTGTCTTGGACGGGAAGCTGGCTGTCCCGTCTTTTTCCGGCGGTGACCTTTTTCCCGGCGACCAGGCCTGCTACCCCGACTCCGATGTGTGACTCGAAGTCCTCTACAGGCATTATGGATAATCCTCGTCTCCGGGCCTCGTCAACTATCGATCGACCAAGAGGGTGTTCGCTGGGCTGTTCGACTGATGCCGCCAAGCAAAGCAGATCGTCGTCCGACAGATAACGATGACAGGTTGAAACCTTGACCACTACCGGTTTGCCATAGGTCAGAGTGCCTGTCTTATCAACAACAATGGTATCGACATGACATAATGTTTCAAGGGCTGCCGCATCACGAATAAGGATTCCGTTCCGTGCGCCCCGTCCGACCCCCACCATGACCGCCATGGGTGTGGCGAGTCCAAGCGCACAGGGACAGGCAATGATCAGAATCGAAATGGCGCTGGTGAAAGCGTGGGCTAAACGCAATTCGGCGCCCATACAAACCCAACTTGCGAAAGTAATCAGGGAAATACCTATGACCGCCGGCACGAAGACCGCTGAAACCCTGTCAGCCAGATGTTGTATGGGCGCGCGACTGCGCTGTGCTTCTGCAATCATCGTGACAATTTTCGAAAAAAGGGAGTCTGCTCCGATTTTGCGTGCCCTCATCAGAAACGAACCGGAAAGATTCAATGTTCCAGCAACCACCTCGGATCCTGGCATCCCCTCCACTGGTTCGGATTCACCAGTCAGCAGGGAGCGATCTAGGAGGCCAAGTCCTTCCATGATCTCCCCGTCCACCGGCACTTTTGCTCCGGGGCGCACTCGAATGACGTCGCCGACATGGATATGTTCCATCGGAATCTCAGTTTCACCACCACTGCGAAGCACAACGGCCGTTGTGGGAGACATTTTGAGTAGTTGGCGGATGGAGTCCCCGGTTTTGCGGCGTGCCCGTAATTCCATTACCTGGCCCAAAAGGACAAGTAGCACAATGGTGGAGGCTGCCTCGAAATATACATGGATTTCTCCGTGAAGGCGGAATGAATCAGGAAACAGCGACGGAGCAACTATTGCCAGCAGACTGACTCCATAGGCGGTGCCGACTCCGAGACCAATGAGCGTAAACATATTAAACCGGCGTAAAAGGATGGATTGCCATGCTCGATGAATTAATGGCCAACCACACCAAATAACCACAGGGGTGGCAAAACTCACTTGGAGGGCTTGAGAAATGTGGAGTGGGATGATGTGCAGTAGATCGGGGAATGCCATGGGAAGCATGGACAGAATTATCACTGGAACCCCAAACACCAGGGCCACGGATAATCTCCGTGTCATATCGGTCAGTTCAGATGAATCCCCGCTGTCAGGGGAGGAATGTTCCAGCGCCATTCCACATCGCGGACAGAGTCCCGGTTTGTTGTTTTCAACGCCCGGACACATCGGGCAGAAAAATGGGGAAGAGGCAGGAGAAGGGAGAGGGCGGGGAACATTGCCAAGGAATTGTTGTCGGCAGTCGTCGCAGCAGAAAAAAAATGTTTCGCCCCCTTTTTCGGCAGAGATGGAGGTGCTCTCGTCCACCGTCATGCCGCATATTGGGTCGAATGCCATTTGCAGGCAAATCGATTTAGAACTGGACTTTGGGGGCTTGACGTTCGGCAGGCGCTTCAATTTCGAATAACTGGGCGGTGGTAAAATTAAAAGTGTTGGCGATTATTACATTCGGAAAAGTCTCGCAAGCCGTGTTGTATTGCATGACCGAATCATTGTAGGCTTGCCGGGAAAAGGAAATCTTGTTCTCAGTTGAAGTCAACTCCTCGGTCAACTGCATCATATTCTGATTGGCTTTCAAATCGGGGTAGGCTTCAGCCACCATCATGAGCCGTCCCAGCACGCCGGCCATTTGTCCTTCTGCCTTCATAAGGCCTTGCATTGCAATTGAATCGGCAGGGTTGGCCGCCGCTTTCTGACTGGCGGAATAGGCCTGGTTTCTGGCTGAAATGACCGCTTCCAATGTCTCACGTTCATGCTTGATGTACCCCTTGGCGATCTCCACAAGATTGGGGATCAAGTCATACCGGCGCTTCAATTGTACATCAATCTGGGCAAAAGCATTCTTGAACCGGTTCCGAAATGTCACAAGTTTGTTGTATATGCCAATAACAATGAAAAGAATAACAACAAGAACAGCCACTATAATCAACCCTATCATGGAAATCTCCTTTTCTGAATCGATACATAATGCGGCATCTATATACCCGCATAAGCCAAATCCGGCAATGAGAAAAGAAATCGGCGGCCAGAAAACTGGTCGCCGATTTCAGGATCAATGCCTTTATTTGGCAGCGGCAGGTGCCGTTATATCAATCTTCTCGATGCTAATGATGACCGCGATAATGTTATGCTTTCCTTCTTGTCCCTTGCCGACAACTTTCACTTTGCTTCCTGCGAATTCCGGAAGATTAGCGCCTGGAACCTCTTTCTTTGCAGGTACGCGAAGATTGTAGGTCGTTCCGTTTTCGCCGGTAATGGTGTATCGCGCGATGGTCTTCCCGTTCTTGCTCTGTTTTTCAGTCTTCGTGATCGTTCCAACCACGGTGAGGTCTTTCAGCTCAGGCCTGACATTCGCTTTTTTCTCGACCTTGGGTGCCTGTGGGGCCACTGGTGCGGCGGCTTCCTCTGCCTGGACGCTGGCAACTGACAAACCGACAATACCGATACCGATCCATAACAACTTCTTCATTATATACCTTTCGGACTTGTTGACCTAACTTGACCGGCATCAGAGCCGGGTGGCCCGTCGAGGCGCCTGCCTCAGACTAACTCAGGCACAGATACTAAACGCTACTCTACCCTGATTTATTGTATGGATATTCCAGCTTTCCTGCTTGCGTTTGCAACAGGCTTGTCGTCAGCATCACTGATCATCGGGTGTGCAATTAATTGCCCGGCGCGCGCCACTCGACCTCGGCTCGGATGGAGATTCCTCCTCGCGGGTTGAAGTTACCTGTGACTTTCGCTCTCCTGGGCTTGATTGCCTTAATGATGTCGTCAAGTATGCGATTGACTGCTTCTTCATGAAAAGTATTGTGATTTCGAAAGGAAAACAGATAAAGCTTCAAGGCTTTGCTTTCCAGACACAACTGGTCGGGCACATACTCGATCATGATCTCTCCGAAATCAGGTTGATCCGTAATTGGACAACGACTGGTGAATTCAGGGCAGTCAAACCGGACAACATAGTCCCGGCAGGAATAGGCATTCGGGAAGGATTCCAGTCTGGCCTTGTCGGGGCTGTCCGGGTAACGAGTGGTGCTGTGGCCCAGCAATGTGAGATGCTTGATCATTCTTTTTTTCATTTATTTCTCCGTCATGGTCCAGATACCGGTCCATTCATCAGGTGGATTAGCCTGCATGTGACGGCATCGCCGGACATAGGCTGAGGCAGGGGGATCCCTGTTTTCAATGGTGCTGAACACGTCAAGTGCCTTGTCGAGGTCTCCCTCATAATAAGCCGCCAATCCCTCTGCAAAGCGTTCCCATGTCTCGCGATTGGTATCGGCGGTGGAAGAGAACTGTGGCTCGTAAACGGTGACCGCCTCCCTGCGTCCGACTACCTGCACTCGTGCGATTTCACGGATAGCAATCCCCGGATCCAGTTGTTTGCGAGTGTTTCCAGAAATCAGGAGGGATGTTCCAAACTGTTTATTAATCCCTTCCAGGCGCGCGGCCAGATTGCCGGCATCCCCCAGAAATGTGTAATTGAACCGTTGACGTGAACCCATGTTTCCCACCACGACAGGACCGCTGTTGATTCCGATGCGCTGGTGCAATTCGGCCCCGATCTGATGTTGAAACTCGGGATTAAGTTCTTCAAGTCGGGACTGACACTCAAGGGCCGTGTGTACAGCGAGGGCGGCATGATCCTTCTGTGCCAACGGGGCGTTCCAGAAGGCGATGATGGCGTCACCCTCATACTTGTCAACAGTGCCTCCGTGGGCGTAGATGATATCGGTCATGGCGGTCAGGTAGTCGTTCAGCAAGGCGGTCAGTTCCACTGGACTCAATCGCTCTGAAATGCCGGTGAAACCCTGCACATCGGAGAAGAAAATCGACAAGTCGCGCAATTCGCCGCCCAGTTTGAGCCGTTTGGGGTTCTGGACCAGTTCCTCGATCACGACCGGGCTCAGGTATTGCTTAAACGCGCCCTTGATAAACCGTTTCTGCCGCCCTTCCATGGCATAGTTGAGGACAAGGGTCCCGGTCATGGCGAGCGCCACCGCCGTGAAAAGGTAGACGACGGGGAGCCAGTAACCCATGGCATACGCGGCAAGTCCAAGGGCGGCGGGGAGCGGCATCACAAGAATGAACACCAGGACATTTTGCCAGGCGTGTCTCCCGAAACGGATGGCAAGCGCCGCGCCCAGCGAAAGCAGCAGGGCCGCGAAAAGCGCGCCCCATGCCGGGGTGTCGCGCATGAAAATTCCCTCCAGAAGGTTGTCCAGGAAGGTCGCGTGGATTTCAACCCCGGGGTAGATGGAATCCATGGGAGAAGGACGCAGGTCCTTGAGCCCCGGCGCCGTGAACCCAAGGAACACGTAAGTGTCCTTGAAGACCGCCGGATCAATGGATGGCACTTTGCCTTCGCGCATCATCAGTTCCGAATCGATCACGCCGGAAATATTGACTGTCTTATGAGTTTGGGAAGCACCCCGGTAGCGCAGGATGGCTTGTCCGTCCCGGTCAAGATATAAGCGGTTGTGACGGGGTTCGATTTCGAACCCCGCCCCATGGAGCGTGAGAGAGCGGTTGGTGGAGGTAGCCAAGAAGGCTCCGAGTCCAAGGGAGGGAACCACTCGGCCGTCGAATAGGCTGAAGGGGCGCAACCGACGGTAGATGCCGTCAGTGTCGGGGTTGCCGAAGATGGTGCCGAGCAGGGTGGCATTGGTGGCGACCTCGGGAATCGGGAACTGGGCTCTTAGCATGACGAAAGGAGCGGTCGTGCGGGCTGTGGCAGCGACGGATAACCTGATGCCGGGGGAGGGGATTTCTACAGGCCAGCGGGTGGCGCTGCCCGTCTGGTTGCCGACGAATACTGTGCCGACAAACGACGGGGTATGGCGAATGGCATCCCCCAAGGCGGCATCCTGATCAATCCGTTCCGAAGGTTCACTGAAGATGACATCAAAGGCGACGACCTTGGCCCCGCCTCGCCGGCAAAAGTCCAGCACCGGAGCATACACCTCGCGAGGCCAGGGCCATTCCCACCCCTGTTTCTTGCCCCAGTCCAGACTGTCCTGGTCGAGAAAGATCAACCGGATCTGGTCGGTGGTTGGCGCCGGTTTTGCAAGCAGTCCGACTTCAATATCCCACATCCTGTTTTCCCACCGGTCAAGGATCCGGACCTGGCAGAGGAGGGCCGCGAACAGTACCGAAAGCAGACCGACAGCCAGTGCCTGCAATAGGCGCTGGCGCGCCATCTCGGTCGACTCGCGGCCTTCATCCTGCATGTTATATCCCCTGCATGGCCGCGGCGAACCGGGCTTGACGGGCCGATGAATAGGCCTGCGAATCGGATGGTTTGATGATCCTGCCCAGTTCGGAGATCCGGTCCTGAGGGGCGGGGTGGGTCTTGGCAAAGTCATGCCCACCGGGTTTGAGGTTCTTCTCCATCTGCTTCAGCATGGACTCCAGGCCACTGGGGGAATAGCCGGATCGCTCGAGGATGGTGACTGCGGCCTTGTCGGCCTGGAATTCGAATTTCCGGGCATAACCGCTGTTCATTACGGTGGAGGTAATATCGGTGATGGAGTTCTCAAAGGTCTTTGTCAGGTCGGCGAGATCCTTGCCCCCAAGATTCTTGGCGGCCTCAGTGCCCAGGATCGTCGCTGCGGCTGTGAGACGGCTCTTATCGATTGCCTGCAGTCCGTGGTTGAGTTCCACATGGCCTATCTCATGCGCGAGAACCCCGGCCAGCGCATCTTCCGATTTGCAGCAGCGTAGCATGCCGCGCGACACCAGGATGAAGCCTCCTGGCGCCGCAAAAGCATTGATGTCGTATGTGTCCATGATTAGGAAATGGTATCCGCTGAACGTCTCCGGACGATCAGAACACAACGCCAGATACTGTCCGAGCGTATTCAGGTAGGTGGTCATGGCTTTCTGGTCGAAGGGTCTGTTCTGCGTCAGGATCGTGGCCGCCACGGTGCGACCAATGTAATACTCCTGTTCAGGCGTGATGGATTCAAAGACCTTGCCGACGGCGCCGACGCTCTTGTTGATCGACTGGGCCTGGTCTTCATTGATCGCTCCGGCGGCGACACCGAGACTGGTGCCCATTTCGGTCACCTTGTTCAGCGTTTCGCAGCCGGACAATACGATGCTCAGGGCGAGGGGGAGAATGAAGAGGCGCCTCATTTCGCACCTCCCTGCAGACTCAATTGACCATCCTTGGTGAACTCCCTGATTTGGGAGGCGGGGATCCTGATCTTCTCCATCCTGTCCACCCAAGTGAAGTCGATATCCTTGTGGTTTGCCTTGAATTGCGCTTCGACATCGGAATTGAATCCTTTGCCTGCCAGTGCCATCTCGCCGCTTGAAGCTGACGTCTGAGCACCTTCACCAGACTTCATGACAATATTCTTCTTTGATAATGCTGAGTTATGAACCCAGCCAGACAGTCCTCCGCTTGAAACCTGCATCCATGCGCCATTTTCGGATTGTACCGTTACCTTGGCTCCGTAAGCTACTGAGGATACTATCTTCCCGAGAAATGAAGGGGTCTCGCGGATATCCGCCTTGCGCACTTGAACGCTCATAATAGCAGTTGATGCGGCCAGCGCCGTGGCAGCAGCCAACCCCGCAATACCCAAAACATATAACCGTTTTATTCTCAACATGATTAATCCTCCGGTAAAGCGAGCAACTTAACATGAGAGCGGTCTTATCTGCAAGAGGCGCAAGCTAATTTCTGAAGAAACAACGGCCATTGGGGGAGGCTACCGCTGAAATTCGCGGGGGTCAATCGGTTGCATTTCAAAGTCAGGGTTCCAGTGAGGAGATTGACTGTAGAAATCCATGGCGTTATGTAGCGCAATCCGTTCGATGTCTGAAGAAGGTATGCCATCGGCCTGAAACTGAGCGACAACCTTGACGAGGCTAAGGGGGTCGGAAACTCCCCAGTCGGCTGAACCATTGATGATCATTCGCTCGCTTCCGTACTCCCGGATAATGGCCGAAACCCTGGCGGGATCCAATTTTGATATGGGATAGACTGTCATTCCGCTGTAGCACCCGCTCTCACGTGACATGCGGATAGTTTCTTCTGTATTGTGGTCAATGACAACAAGATCGGGATTGATTCCTTCGGCTTTGACCAGATCGAGAATCCGGAGGGCGCCACGACGCTTGTCAACATGGGGGAGGTGAACAATCACGGGCATGGCTCGATTATGCGCCAAGTGGAGTTGGCGGATAAACGCAGCCTCCTCGTTTCTGGATATGTTGTTGAGCCCGATCTCGCCCATGGCAACGCATCGAGAATGATCCAGATAGGCATCGAGGCCGTCCATTACTTCAGCCGCTAGCACGGCATCCTCCGCTTCTTTGGGATTAAGAGCGATGGCGCAATAGTGGTCAATACCGAAACGTCGCGCACGCACCGTCTCGAACTCGAGGATCAGGTTAAAGTAATCAAAAAATGTGCCCGCATAACGTCGGTTGCAACCCATCCAGAATGACGGTTCCACGCAAACCCGGATCCCCGCCCTGTACATGGCGACGTAGTCGTCAGTGGTGCGCGAATACATATGGATGTGCGGTTCTATGATCATCCGGCGAGTCCGGTTACCGATGGAAATTGATCCGGGGATCGATGACGACGTAACAGAAATCCGAAATGATGTTGCCGAGCAAGCCCAGCACAGAAGTCAGGGCAAGAATAGCCATAAAAACTGGGTAATCGCGCCCGATGATCGCTTCCAGACTCAAGCGTCCCATTCCGGGAATTTCGAAGATCTGCTCGATAATGACGGAACCGGCGAACATGACGCCCAGAATGCCGCCGATCCCGGTGGCAATGGGAATCAGGGCGTTGCGCAAAGCGTAACCCCAAACAGCCCTCCGGGCTGATCCGCCTTTGGCCAGAACGGTCCGCAGGTAATCCTTTCAGATCTGTTCGAGAAGGGAATTTTTCATGAGCAGGGTGAGCACCGCGAAGTCGCCTATGACAAAGCATAGCACCGGAAGTGCCATATGCTGGGCCGTGTCACTGATCTTGCCTCCAAGGCTCAATGCCGCATAGTTATCGGAATGGAATCCTGATAATGGGAGAATATCCCATAATCCCTCGACAGTTCCACAAACGAACATTTTTAACACCATGCCCAAGGCTAGGGCGGGAATGGCATATCCGGCCAGAATTATCACGCTGGAAGCCATGTCGAATCTGCCGCCGTTGCGCAGGGCCTTGACAATCCCCAGAGGAATGCAGATCAAGTAGCTCAGCACAATGCCGGTGAGGCCGAAAATAAGAGATACGGGGAAACGTTCACGGATCAGTTGCCAGGCCGTTTTGTTCGGGTATTTGAAGGACTCTTGCGCCATGCCGAGTCGGTCGTGAACTAGCCATTTCCAGTACCGCGTCAGGAACGGCTTGTCGAATCCGAAATGTTTTTCCAAGGCCTTGCGTTGCTCTGCGGAAATGGATCCCGAACTTCCGCCGCTGATTTTCGCCTCTCCTCCGCCAATGCCTCTCATTTGGATGAGAGCTTGTTCAACAGGACCGCCGGGAACCACCTGGACAATCCCGTAACAGACTAACGTGATTCCAATAAATGTAGGAACGACGAGAATAAGCCGTCGAATAAAGTAACTTAACCTGTCCATGCTCTCTTGAATCATCTATCGGGCGAATAATGTCAAGAGCGATATATTGTCATCGACGATCTTTTTCTTGGCGGGGGGAAGTGGGCTGCGGTATTCTCTGTGGCGTGAAAACAAAACCTGACATCGCGGTTCGTAATGCGGCCTTCAAGGACGCTGAATCTATATTCGCCCTGATCAAGACCTACCCCATGGAGTTATTGCCGCGGTCCATATCAGACATTTCTGAAAACATCGATCGATCACTGGTTTGTGAATGGCAGGGAGGGATTGTGGGCACTGTATCATGGTCGATTCTTCCCGAAATTGGCCATGTCCGGCATCCGGCGGTGGAAATCAAGTCCCTGGCCGTGAAGAAGGCCTTGGTGCACAAAGGGGTCGGTGGCAAGCTAATCCAGGCCGCCATCAAGCGAATTCGGGTATTGAATCCCTCCCAAATCATTGTTTTGACCTTTACTCCCGGGTTTTTTGCAAGGATGGGATTTAAGGAGGTTCCCAAGGCTTCGCTGATGCATAAACTTTACATGGGATGCATCAACTGCACGAAGTATGATTCTCCATTTACCTGCCCTGAAGTTGCGATGGCAATGGATGTGAAAAATTGAAGATGCCAACCCCTTTTGTCCATCTCCATGTCCATACTGAGTACAGCATGCTCGACGGCGCCTGTCGCATCCGCGATCTCATGGGTGAAAAGGCCAAGAAGAAGGGGGAAGCGGATAGAATTAGTGCGGTTTCGGCCTTAGGCATGAGCGCAGTCGCGATCACCGATCACGGGGTTATGTACGGAGTGATTCCATTTTACGAGGCCGCCCGCGACAGCGGAATCAAGCCGATCATCGGCTGCGAAGTTTATATCACGGGGGGCAGCCGGTTCGACCGTAAAACGGAGGATCATTCTAAGTCACAAGCCCATCATCTTATCCTTCTAGCCACCAATGAGCAGGGGTACCGCAATCTGGTTCGACTGACCAGCATGGCTCATCTTGAAGGCTTTTACTACAAGCCACGAATTGATCATGAATTGCTGTCGCAATATGCCGCCGGTTTGATCGGACTCTCGGCCTGTCTCAAGGGAGAGGTGCCGAGTCGCCTGCTGGACGATGACGAACCCGGAGCCCTTAAGCTGGCCGCCTATTACGCGGAGGTGTTCGGGAAGGATCACTTTTACCTTGAAATCCAGGACCATCTTATGCCGGAACAGCGCAAGGTAAACAAGGCCCTGGTAGCGTTAGCAAAGAAAACCGGGCTCGGGCTGGTGGCGACAAATGACGCTCACTATATCAAGAGGGAACATGCTGAAGCCCACGAGATGATGCTGTGCCTGCAGACCCAGACCGTGCTCAGTGATCCCAAGCGCATGAAATATCCCTCCTCGGAGTTTTATTTCAAGAGCGGGGATGAAATGGCGCAGATTTTCCGGGAAGTTCCCGAATCCATCACGAACACGGTGCGAATTGCAGAGCGCTGCAACCTTGAATTCGACTTCAACGGGCTGCATTTTCCCCAGTTCACCGTCCCCCCTGAGACATCCCAGAAAGGGTATCTGGTCGAGTTGTGCCATGAGGGGTTGTTCAAGCGCTATGGGGTGCAGGCTTGCAGCCAGCCCCGGGATGACCGAGAGAAACTTCTCGTGGAGCGATGCAACTACGAATTGTCTGTCATTGAGAAGACCGGCTTCATCAACTACTTCCTTGTGGTATGGGATTTCATCCACTACGCAAAGACCAAAAACATTCCGGTAGGTCCCGGTCGCGGCTCTGGAGCAGGTAGCCTCGTGGCGTATCTCCTGGAGATTACCGGGATCGATCCGATCCGGTATGAATTGATTTTCGAACGCTTTCTGAATCCGGAACGTGTTTCACCGCCGGATTTCGACATCGATTTTTGCCAGACCCGGCGTGACGAGGTCATCAACTACGTCAAAGACAAGTACGGTCGTGAGAATTGCGCCCAAATCATTACCTTCGGGTCACTTGGCGCCAAAACCGTCATCCGCGATCTCGGGCGTGTGCTTGAACTGCCTTTTGCTGAGTGCGACCGCCTCGCTAAGATGATTCCTGACGATCCTAAGATATCCTTGGCCAAGGCGCTGGAGCAAAACCCTGAATTCAAGAAGGCCTACGAGACGGAAGCAAACTGCAAGAGAATCCTGGACTATGGATTCGTCCTGGAAGGGCTTTTCAGAAATGCCGGCACCCATGCCGCCGGAGTGGTCATTGGTGAAAAGCCCCTCATCGAGATTGTTCCCCTGGCGCGTGACAAGGAGGGGCAGGTTATCACTCAATACGCGATGGAGCCCATCGGAAAATTGGCCTGCTGAAAATGGATTTCCTAGGTTTGAAAACCTTGACCGTCATTCAGGAGGCGGTTGATTTGATCAAGCAGACCGCAGGTGTGACGATCAACATGGAAACTATTCCCGTGGATGATAAGGCGACATTCGAGTTGTTTCAGCGCGGGGACACGGTTGGTGTGTTCCAATTCGAAAGCACAGGGATGCGCGAAAGTCTCCGGAAGCTGGGGCCCGCCGTAATCGAAGAACTTATCGCCATGAACGCCCTCTATCGGCCGGGCCCCATGGAGTTCATTGACAGCTTCATCAACCGTAAGTTCGGACGCGAAAAAATTGAATATGGGCATCCCCTGATGGAGTCGATCCTGAAGGAAACCTACGGGTATATGATCTATCAGGAGCAGGTTCAGCGTGTGGCAAATGTTCTGGCCGGCTTTTCCCTTGCCATGGGCGACAATTTGCGTCGCGCTATCGGAAAGAAAAAGGCAGACGAAATGGCCAAGATGCGCGCGAAGTTTGTGGAGGGGTGTGCCCGGACAAATCGGATTCCCGTCAATCAGGCTGAAGACGTATTCAACATGATCGACAAATTTGCCGGCTATGGATTTAACAAATCCCATAGCGCCGCCTACAGCGTTGTGGCTTTTCAAACGGCTTACTTGAAAACCCATTATCCGGCTGAATTCATGTCGGCCCTTTTGTCGAGCGAAATGGGCAATTTGGACAAGATCCCGGTTCTTATTACTGAATGCCGGGCGATGGGGCTAGAGGTTATGCCGCCGCACGTGAATGAAAGTGAGGTTCGGTTTAGTCCCGCACCCCAGGCTGTACGCTATGGGTTGGCAGGAATCAAGAATGTGGGTGAAGGCGCGGCGAGAGAGGTTGTGGCGGAGCGCAAACGTAAAGGTCCCTACAAAGGGTTGATGGATTTCTGCCAACGCCTGCAAGGCCAGCTGATCAATAAGAAGGTTATCGAAAGCCTGATCCGATGCGGCGCATTCGATTTGCCCGGATCCGACCGGGCTCGCATGATTGCCGGTGTTGACTTTGCGCTGAACCGTGCCAATGCAGCTGCCCGCGACAAGGCTTCCGGGCAGACGAGTCTATTTGACATGATGGCTGCCAGCCCCCATGTCTCGGTCGATGACACGTCCTTACCCCCGGCAGATCGCATGTCCGAAAGCGAGCTTTTGGCCGGGGAACGCGAATTGTTGGGGATCTATATGACGGGACATCCCCTAAGCCAGTACGCCAGTTTGCTGGAACGCTACCAATTGACTTCGGTCCAGAAGTTAAGGACCCTCGAATCTGGTTCCATAACACGGTTGGGCGGGTTGATTGCAACCTTAGTCCCCCGACTGACCAAGAAAAAAGAGCCGATGGCCATCCTGAAATTGGAGGACTTGGACGGAAGTATTGAGGTTGTGGTCTATCCGGAAGCCTATCGCGAATATAAGCATATTCTTGTTCAAGATCAGGCCATTATGCTTTGCGGCGAGGTGCGATTCGAGGATGATGTTCCCAGGATGATTGCCCAGGAGATCTATCTTTTGCGTGATTGCCCAACTCTGTTTGTCGAACGCGTCCGGATCCATTTTCCTACGGGCCGGTTATCGAGTGAACCGGAAATCATGACCTGGGTCAGGGAAATCCTGAATTCGCACCCTGGACGAACGGATGTTCACATCTGTCTGGAGTTTCCTTCAGGAGAAAAAGTGTTCCTCAATACCGATATTCAGTATAAAGTCACCTGTGATGAGTCTCTAATTAAGGCTCTGGAAAATACGTTGGGGGAGAATTCTGTCTATGTGGTGGTGAATAGTAATGCCTGCCGCAAGCCGAAGCGGATCCCCCTGTATCGCAAGAACGATTACAACAACAACGGTTGAATCGAGAAGTCTGTCTGATTGGTTATAACGGTGCAAGCAGTTGCTCAACATTATCTCAGGACGCCAGAGGGAACAATATACGGCCCGGTTGACATTGCCACGCTGTGCATGTGGGCAACCGATGCTCGGATCATTCCGGGCTGCTTCCTATCGGTAAACCGGTCGTCCTGGACTCCCGTAGAGGCTCATCCTGAATTACGCTTGAACTGGTCTGTTCAGTTCGACGATGGTACCACTTATGGCCCCCTTAACTTACTGGCCATTTGGATTCTTGCCGCTGAATCGTCGATTCCCAAGGGAGTCACCTTGGTTGAAAAAGATACACTCCGCGGGGTTGTGCTTGATGATACGCTGCACCCCTTGCTGCTCGCAGAATGCCGACAGGTGTTGACAGGGTGCAGTCATCTTGTTGGCGAGGTTATTACGGCTTTGGCCGGCGATCAAGCGACCGCTGTCTCACAAGTGGCGGACCGGGATGCCCTGATGACGGTACTTGCGTCTAAGCTGGCGCAGGCGGAGCGTGATCTGGCCATCAACCAGAAACTCGTTTCGGAAACCCAGCGCCATCTATCGGAATCAGGCCTCGCGCAAGCCCAGCTCGAGGCCCATTCTCGTGAGGCGGACACGTTGCGGGCCAGCCTGGCCTCTGTGCACATAACCCTCAGGGAGAAGGACGCCGAAGTGGTGACACTGCGTGCGAAACTCGCGGAGGCGGACGGAGAACAGGCGGCAAATGGTAAACAGGTCGCGGAATCTCAACGGCAGTTGGCTGAATATGCCGCTCAGGTGGGTGGCAGTAATCAGGACCGTACTGGCAACGAACGACGAGAGGGCAGGGCAATCTATGATGAGGCTGACCGCGAATCCGAACTGGCGGCGATTCGCGCTAAATGCGACCAGTACGAAAATGAACTAAAGGCTGAGCAAGTCCTCACGGCTTCACTTAAAGATCAACTGCAAGAATCGAGAGCGAACCAGGATCGTGTGGAGGCACGCGCGCTGGAAGCCGAGCGGACTGGCAGCGATGTTCAGCATGCCCTAGGCGAACGTGATCAAGAACTTGCGCGCCGGAAAGAGTCCATTTCTGGATTGGTTGCGCAGGTAGCCGAGGCCCGTGCCGAGGTGGAGCGTCTTGGCTTGCTGCAGGTCGAGAACCATGGCCTGAAAACGGAACTTGCGTCAATTCGGGAACAACTTGGGGATGCTTGCCGTGATCTCCAGAAATCCAAAGAAGTTAATCGCGCGACGAAACAACAACTTCATCAGCGGCAGGGGGAATTGGAAGCTGAACGGGCAGACACCCGTCATGCCTTTGAGACGGCGTCCGCTAAAGCCAGAGCCGATGAAGATACATTAGCCAAATTACACATCGAACATGACTCGCTGAGTGTAAAGTTTAAAGAATTGCAGAACGTGTCGAAGGACAGTAGCAGACACATCCTGAATTTAGAGTCCGATGTGCAGGTCGCTCGCAATAGTGCCGAAGCACAAATTGCCCAAATGCAGTCCAGATTGGAAATAGCACTTCAGACACTTCGTGGCGAACAAGAACGGTCAAGCCAGGAGACAGTTTCTCTAACGCAATTACGTCTCGAAATGACCGCCGTTGTCTCAAGACTGGATGCCGTTCAGGCCGCTCTCACGGAGAAGGAGGCGGTTGTCCGTAAGCAGGAAACCGATCTGGCAACTCAGCGCATCGAGGCGGACCGGAAAATCTCGGTGTTGCGGGCCAAAAACGAGGTGCTCGATAAGGATCTTCAATTGAGCAAACAGAATGCCTGTGCGTTGGCCCTGCAAATGACGCAGATACAAGAGTCGGTCGTCAAGGCGCAGAAGGCCAACCGGATGGCTGAACAACGGCTCAAAGACGAAATGACTGCACTCCAGTCTGACTTGAATGGATTGGTTCTGGCTCGACAATGCACCCTTGATGTGGCCGACAAATCCAGTCCCGCTCCTATCGATTGGATGGGTGGCATGAAAGCGCCTCCGGAAGTTTCTGTGCAGGACGCGGAGATGCAGTCCCGTGTTCAAAAACTTTCACTGGCCGAAAGACTTAACCTGCTCCAGCGAGAAATGCAGGCCTCCGCTGAGCAGAAAGAACTGCTCCGCCACCAAATGGAGTTGTTACAGGCGCGCTATGAAGGATTAAGCAAGGAAACCTTCCAGAAAGAACGGGAGGCGGAAGAACGACTGACGCAAATTCAGGGTGAGTTGAAGACCTCATCCGAACAACTTGCCCAGGCCATGCAAGAGGTTGAGAAACGGGAGAGTCTCATCCGCGAACTCCGAAAAAGAGGTAATAGAGATGGCGTCGGGCAGCCTGAAAAAAGTACTGTTCTGGAGGCGGAAGTGATTCATACGGTTAATTTGGGTCCGGATCAAGCCGGACACAACGATTCGCCTTCCGGAAATACAGTGAAAATTGGGCAGCATGGCAGGGCGCCACAAACTGATCCTGTTCATTCAGGACGGGCATTGTGCTCCGTTGAAGCCCAGCTTCAACGAGAATTGAAGAAGTGGGAAACATTGAAACGACAAAAGAGCAATAAGGATGGGACCCTGTCCAGTTGGTTCCGGCGGAAATCATTATGATAGAAGAAAAAAAGAACTCGGGATCGGAGCGGCGCGGGATGGATGGACTTACCGAAATTTTGCGTCTTCAGGCTGAGGCCTTGTCGCGCATTTCGGAACGCATGACGGATTCGCGAGGCGATCAAGCCGAGATCCCTTCAGGATTCTCCACGCCAGCGCATGAACCGATCCGCGATCCGGGACATTTGCCGGTTCGCGCCGGTGATCCTGCCTTGAACGAGGAGTCTCTTCCAGTACTTAACTCATTCAAGAAATTCCTCGACCAGGAACGTCAGCGATCCAGGAAACGGATGTTCTGGATCCTTGCCGGATTTTTGATCGGGATTTTCGGGGTACTGGGGATCATAGTCAGAACGAACCAGGAACGCGCAAAAGCGCTTGAGGCGGATATCTTCAATACCCGCTTCAAGGCCGGACAGGAGATCAAGCAGTTGGGTGAGAAGACAACGCTCATGGCCACGCAGAATGCCAACCAAATGCGCAAGGATATCACGCGCAACGTCCTCTGGGCGCATTCCGTCATTTCCTCGAATCTGAATGTCGAACTTTCAGGGCGTGACAGCGACATCGATCGACTCAAGGATAAGCTTTCGTCCCTTGAAATCGAAAATGCAATGGTAGCCCGGAAAGTGATGGAATTGGAACAGCGACTGGCAGAACTTGAAGGAATCAGGGAAAAAGCAGAAATTGGTATCCTTGAGAATCAGATTCGCAATCAGGATGCCATCACGGCAACGAATCGTGCAGTCTCGGGCGCCAAGACTACTCCGGTAATGATCAACTCAGCTAAATTCGGCCGTTCATTTCAGTTGCGTATACCGCAAGAATAGGTCGGGGTAAGGTTGATTCAGAGAAGGAGAACCGGGATCCCGGTTCTCCTTCAACTGTCTATTACTTTGCCTCTGACGAGTCTTTTTCGACCATAGCGGCACGTCGACTCAGTTTCACGCGGCCTTTTTCATCGATTCCGATGCACTTGACCCACATCTGGTCGCCAACCTTGCACACATCCTCAACGGACCTGACGTGGCAGTCGGCCAATTCGCTAATGTGAACCAGTCCGTCGCGGCCAGGGAAGATTTCAACGAAGCATCCGAATTTCGTAATTCCCGTGACGATCCCGTCGTAAATCGCGCCTTCTTCCGGCTCTGCCGTGATCATGGTGATCTCCTGCAGTGCCAGTTTCATTCCCTCTTCCTTGGCGCTGAAAACCTTGACTGTTCCATCATCGGAAATGTCGATTTGCGCGCCACTGAGTTCGACGATGCGGCGAATGTTCTTGCCCCCTGGTCCGATCAATTCGCCGATCTTGTCAACGGGGATGGAAACTTGGGTAATGCGTGGAGCATACGGGGATAACTCTTCCCGAGGCTTTGCAATAACGGATTCCATGTAATCCAGAATCTTCATGCGCGCATCACGGCATTTGGCGAACGCTTCCTCGACGAGGTTCCATTCCAGCCCGCGGATTTTGAGGTCCAGTTGAAAACCGGTGATCCCTTGGCGAGTGCCGCCAACCTTGAAATCCATGTCGCCGCAATGATCCTCATCTCCTAGTATGTCAACGACCATTTTGGCTTTCCCGGGGGCGGTAAAAAGTCCGCAGGAAATGCCGGCCACTGGGCGGGTGATCGGGATACCAGCGTCCATCATCGCCAAAGTGCCAACACAGATGCTGGCCATCGAGCTCGATCCATTAGAGCCCATGATATCTGACACCAAACGGATGGTGTAAGGGTAATCCTTCGGAACGACTTCTGCCAAGGATCGTTCAGCGAGGTTGCCGTGCCCGATTTCACGGCGGCCCGGCGACCCGAATCGGCCGGTTTCTCCGACACTGTAGGGAGGAAAGTTGTAGTGCAGCATGAAGGGCTTTGAGGTCGGGCCGCCGGTGATGGCGTCGACATCTTGTGCGTCACCGCTGGTTCCTAGTGTAACCGTGCCGAGTGCATGTGTTTCGCCACGTCCAAAAAAGGCAGATCCATGCACACGCGGCAGTAATCCGACTTTGGCGTAAAGAGGACGAAGCTCATCTGCGCCCCGACCGTCAATACGTTTGCCATGTTCAAGCACATTGACGCGGACCACCTCGATGCCGAGTTCGTCAAAGGTGGCACGGAACTGCTCTTTGGTCATGGACGGGAACTGTTCGGTTAGTTTCGCTTTGAGCGATTCCTGGATTTTCGAAACGACATTACGGCGTTCCTGCTTACCCGCAATCAAATAGGCGGCCGAAAGTTCTGCGCCAGCGATCGAGCGGGCTGCATTCATCATGCTGTGATCCGTCGGTGGCTCGGAAACAACCTTTTCGCCAAGACCCGCCAAGCGGCGTAATTCAAGCTGGGCGTCAATCAGTTT
Source organism: uncultured Verrucomicrobiota bacterium (assembly GCA_964406065.1). Taxonomy (GTDB): domain Bacteria; phylum Verrucomicrobiota; class Kiritimatiellia; order CAIKKV01; family CAITUY01; genus JAABPW01. Next base: position 28,582 of record CAYOQM010000002.1, on the reverse strand, counting down.
GACGCAGGCTTCGTGGGCGAATCGCATAGCGGCCACAAGATCCGCCTCTGAGATTTCCTTGGCGTCGCCTTCGATCATGGTCGGTGTATTGCGATTGCTTGCATAGACCAAATCCAGATCGCTTTGCTCGCGCTCGACCACAGTGGGGTTGATGATGAACTTGCCGTTGACGCGACCCACGCGCACCCCGGCGATCGGTCCATGGAACGGAAGGTCTGAAAGCATCAATGCCGTGCTGCCCCCCAAGATTGACAGGATGTCGGCGGCGTTTTCTCCGTCGGCTGAAAGCAATGTTCCCACAATCTGAACATCATTTCGGTAGTTTTCGGAAAAGAGAGGGCGAATTGGACGGTCTGTAAAGCGAGCCGCTAGGATTTCGTTTTCGGAAGGTCGGCTTTCGCGTTTGAAAAAACCTCCAGGGAACTTTCCTGCTGCGCAAAAACGTTCCCGATATTCCACTTGCAATGGAAAATAGTCAATGCCTTCACGGGGCGATTCCGAGGCGCAGGCGGTCATCAGGACAACGGTGTCGCCCAGCCTGACCGTAGTGGCGCCTTTGGCTTGCTGCGCGAGCAAGCCAGTTTCAAGAATGATGGTTTTGTCGCCAAGGGCGACGCTAACGGATACGGGTGCTTTCATATGTTCTTTCTGAATAAGGGCAAGCAAAAACAACGGATCACAAATATAGTGACCCTGGGGCAGGAAACATCACAGACAAGTTCCATCCGATTTTAGCGGCGGAGTTTGAGACGCTTGATAACGTCATGGTAGCCGGACTCGTCCTTGGTCTTCATATAGTTGAGCAAGCGACGACGCGAACTTACCATCTTCAGCAACCCATAGCGGGAGCTGTGATCCTTCTTGTGGAGTTTCAGGTGTTCGGTGAGTTCTTCGATTCGACGCGTCAACACCGCTACCTGCACCTCGGACGAACCAGTGTCCGTGGCATGTCTCCGGAATTCTTTCTGAACTGTGCTCTTTACTTGAGGATCCATACTGTATTTGAGCCCTATTCCCTTTCTTTGTCTCTTCGTTTTCTTATAATTTGTTGACTTACTATAATATCGGGGTGCCATCTTTGTAAAGTCCTGATCCATAATTTCTTCATTGCCTGGCGGGCAAGCACCTTTCGAGTCTTTTGAATGTCTTTCTCGATCTGCCGGATCAAGTCAGCCAGCTTTGAGAATTTCATTTCAGAACGAAGCCGGCAGAGGAAATAGACCTCAATATTCCGGCGATACAGGTTCATTCGGGTGTCGAGCAGGTGTAACTCCAGCAGGGGATTCGTGACCCGCTTTAGGGTTGGGTGGTGTCCAAAACTAACGACACCGGGGTATGTGTGGCCATTTACTATAGCTTGCACCGCATAGATCCCGAGGGGCGGATAGGTCTCGTTATGCGCCTTGAGATTGGCTGTTGGAAATCCAAGTTTCCGGCCAATGCGCATGCCGGGAACCACAGTGCCCAAAATACTGAACGGGCGTCCCAGTAACGCGGTTGCTTCATTCAATTTTCCCGTGTTAACCGCATGCCGGATCCGTGTGCTTGAGATCGGCCGCCCTCCTCGTTTAATAGAAGAAACACGCTGCACGGTGATATTCCGCGGTGTTGCCCATGTCTTAAGAAGCACGATATCGCCCTGTCCCTGTCGTCCAAAACGCCAGTCATCTCCCATAAAAATTGATGCGAGGGTGGGAATCCCGAATTCGAGTTCTTTCAGAAATCCGGCTGCCGTGGTCGTGGCAAAACGACGGCTGAAAGGGATCAAAAGACAGCCGTCGATGCCGGATTGGAGGAGCAATTGCAACTTGTGTGCAGTATCGGTAAGCAGAAGTGGAGCGGAATCGGGTGTCAGAATTTTTAAGGGGTGGGGGTCAAACGTCATGGCCCAGGCCTCACCACCGTTCGCGCGCGCGGCGGCAACCGCTCGTCGCAAGACTTGCTGATGTCCAAGATGAACGCCGTCAAAAAAACCAGTGGCCAGGAAGACCGAGCGTTTCAGACGGCATAAATCGTTGATGTGATGAACAATTTTCACGTCAGCTATTGTTATCTGACACCGCATTCTGAAGGGTTAAGCTGTGCAGTGGCACGACAACATTGAGCAATTCCATCTGGCTCATGTTCATCAAGATGTCGAGGGGAATGGCTTGTTGTATCTTATAGCCGGCAGTTTCGGTCCGACGTAGGCTCTGCAGATGGGCTCCCACACCCAGGGTTTCCCCGATGTCGTGACAAATAGTTCGCACGTAGGTCCCCTTGCTGCAACGAAGCACAAATGTTCCGACGGGTGGAGAGAATTCCAGCAAATGGATGTTGTAAATGTGAATGAGTCGTGGTTTCCGTTCTATCTCCAGGCCCTTCCTTGCCATTTTATACAGGGGCACTCCTGCCACCTTGATGGCGGAAACCATGGGCGGCATCTGGAACCTATCCCCTTTAAATGATGCCATTGCCACCTCAACTTGCTCCCGAGAAATTCCGGAGGGATCGCATATCTTGATAACTTTCCCTTCCGCGTCTTGGGAGTCGGTTGCGATCCCCAGGCGAATCGCGCCCTCATATGTCTTGTCGGAAGACATGAACCGGTTTGAAACACTGGTGCCACGGCCCAAGAGTATGACCAATAGTCCAGTAGCAGAGGGGTCAAGCGTGCCTCCATGTCCCACTTTCTTAAGTTTAAATCGTCCCCGGATGCGAGCCACCACATCATGGGAAGTGTAGTCAGAGGGCTTGTCCACAAGCAAAATCCCGTCAAAAGGATCGGTGCGGTTCATGTCGTTTCCGCCATATTCCCTGCACTTGGCTCGTCTGGCGAGTCGGCAGGCGATGGAAGCTTGGAAAGGATACCTAAAACACGATCCCCTACCTCAATGGATGTGTCCAGCGCGAAAAACAATTTCGGCGTGTATTTCAGAACCACAACCTTGGCGATTTCCTGCTGGATTTCGCCGTGGAGGTGTTGGATTCTGGCCAGCATGGCCCGCCGCTCATGCTCATGCCCACGGATGGAAACCAGAACCCTGGCGCTTCGCAGGTCACTGCTCGTCATGACATGAGTCACCGTCAAGGCTGCAAGATCAAATTGCGACCGGTCAATCAGGCGATAGAGAATAATGCTGATTTCACGTCGAAGGAGTTCATTCACTCGGGTCAGGCGGTCAGTTTTCATGTCTCCCCAAAACCCGCACTACAGTGTCTGCGTGATCCGTTCCACGTCGTAAAATTCCAGGATATCACCTACGGCATAGGCCGAAAAATTGTCCAGCCAAATTCCGCATTCCTGACTTTCGCGGACTTCACTGACATCATTCTGGAACCTTCGCAACGATTCGATTTTGCCTTCGTAAAGGACGTTACCCTGGCGCTTTACGCGGGCTTTAAGTCGCGAGCTGATTCGTCCATCAGTGCACATGCATCCGGCGATAACACCGCTCTTGGAAATGGTGAAGACCTGTTTGACTTCCGCATGTCCGGCGATTTTTTCTCGCAGGATGGCAGGCAGGAGCCCTGCCATTGCTTCGCGCACCTGGTCAATCATCTCGTAGATAATACTGTGGAGGCGGATTTCAATGCCTTCCTGTTTAGCCAGCTTGCTGGCGCTTTCTTCAACCGCGACATGAAACCCGAGGATGACAGTATCAGAAGCGCTGGCGAGCAGGATGTCGTTCGCCGTCACGTTGCCTACGGCACTCATCAGGATGTTCAGCGAGACTTTGTCACTGTTAATTTGCTTGAGCGCGTGGTCGATGGCTTCCAAGGAGCCTTGAACATCTGCCTTGATCATCAGCTTTAATTCGACCCTCTCGGCGTTTTCCTTCATCTTCTCGAAAAGATTGGCAAGTGAAGCGCGTTTGGGGGCAGTAAGTTGGGAGAGTTTGTTGGCCGCTTGACGCGACTCGGCCTCAGCCCGAGCCGCTCGTTCATTTTGAACAATCTCAAACTTGGCGCCGGCCTCTGGCACGCCCGACAAGCCTAGGCACTTTACCGGCGTTGAAGGGGTCGCAGATTTGACTTTCTCGCCATGATCATTGATCAGTGCGCGGACTTTCCCCCAATGGGGACCGCACAGAATGACATCCCCCAGATTCAGGGTTCCATTGGTTACCAGCAAATTGGCTGTTGGGCCCATGCCAGACTCCAATTGGGCCTCGATGACAAAGCCCTTAGCCAGCTGATTGGGCATGACAGCCAACTCCATAACTTCAGCCTGGAGCAGAATCATTTGCAGGAGTTCGGGAACACCTGCCCCGGTTAGGGCACTTACCGGACATACAATAGTCTGGCCGCCCCAATCTTCGGGCGTCATTCCTATGGCCTGCAACTGTTTCTTCGCCTTGTCCGGATTGGCCGTGGGAAGGTCCATCTTGTTGATTGCCACGATGATCGGCACATTGGCGGCCTGTGCGTGTTTGATGGCCTCCTGCGTCTGCGGCATGAGGCCGTCCTGGGCATCAACAACGATGATGGCAATGTCCGTCATGTTGGCTCCGCGAGCGCGCATCGCGGTGAACGCCGCATGTCCGGGCGTGTCTAGGAATGTTATGCTTTTTCCCCCAGATATTACCGTCGAGGCCCCGATGTGCTGGGTAATGCCCCCCGCTTCACCCTTGGCTACGGAAGTGTTCCGGATTCGGTCAAGAAGCGAGGTCTTGCCGTGGTCAACATGCCCGAGAACGGTAACGACTGGGGGACGAATAACCGTCTTATTACGATCAATCGTTTCCTTCTCCGTTACGGGTTTTGGTTGTTTCGGAGGAGGGGGCGGCGGTTTCGTCTTCTCACGCTCGATGGTGAAACCATGCCGCTCGGCAATTCGTGCCGCATCCTTGATTTCGACTACTTCGCCTATCGAAACAAGAACATTCAGGCGCATAAGCTCCGCAATCAACTGGTTGGGTCTTATGCCTAGAATGACGGCAAGTTCGCGGACGCCGATGGGGCCTTTCAGGTGGATAACCTTGCTCGCCTCGGCCGGCGGTGTCGCGGCAGATTCGGAAGGAGCGGAGATGGGATGAACTTTTTCGGACACCACGGGCGCAGCTATTGGCGTTTGCGGAGCAGGTGAGGCCGGGGGGGGCGCGACAAGATCTGTCTTCTTGGAGGCAGCCCGTACCGTTTCAACGACAGCGGCATCCAGGGTCGCCATATGGTTTTTGACCTGGATTCCCATAGCTGTCAACTGGTCCAACAGGTTCTTACTGCCGTGGAACCCCAACTCTTTTGCTAATTCGTGAACTCTCATGAGATTGTTTCAGTATTCTCCTGTACGCACGGTTGTGCCGCCGCTGCCGCCTCATAGATCGCTTTCGATGTGGCGCTATCAAATTCGCCAGTGGCCTCGAGATCAGTGATTTCGGCGGCCAGAATGCCTTCAATGTTCAAAAACCCGGCTTGAACCAGTTTTTCGGCATTTTTAAGACCAATACCGGGAATGGCAGCAAGGTTATTAACGGCTTTGGTCACTTTCTCTTCAAACGTTACGTTTCCTTCATCCTTCTGGACGTCGATTTTCCAGCCGACGAGTTTGGAGCTCAGCCTGACATTTTGGCCTCGCTTGCCGATCGCCAGAGAAAGTTGATCGGCCTCGGTTGTGACATGAACCACTTTTGATTTATCCGGATCAATTTCGACTTTGGCCAGTTTGGCAGGGGAAAGCGCATTCGTGACATAGGTTTTGATATCGTCACTCCAGCGGACAATATCAATTTTTTCCCCTGAAAGTTCCCGTACGATGTTCTTTACACGCACCCCTCTCATGCCAACGCAGGCCCCAACCGGATCCACTTTCGAGTCCTTCGACAAGACTGCAATTTTCGAGCGGAATCCGGCTTCGCGGGCGATGCCTTTGATCTCCACGGTGTTGTCACCGATTTCGGCCACTTCAAGCTGGAAAAGACGCCGAACAAAATCCGGATGGCTGCGTGAAAGCTGAATACTCGGTCCGGAAGGATTGTCCTGAACAGAAAGCACAAGTGCTCGGATCTGGTCTCCAATTTGGTAAATTTCCGTCGAAATGCGTTCTTTTGCGCCCAGGACGGCTTCCGCGCGACCGAGATCAACAATGATATCACTTCGTTCAAAACGCCGGATCGTGCCACTGATAATATCGTTGACCCGGTCACGGTATTCCTCATAGACGATATTGCGTTCGGCCTGCCGGATCTTCTGCAGAATAGCTTGTTTTGCCGTCTGGGCCGCAATACGTCCAAAATTCTGCGGGGTAACCTCAATTTCAATTGAATCACCCACAATGGCGCCGGGTTTAACTCTGCGGGCTTCAGACAAGCTGATCTCATCATGGGGATTAAGTGTTTTTTCAACCACCGAGACAGTCGCAAATGCCTTGATATCACAAGTTTTGCGATCCATATGGATGCGGACGCTCTTGGCAGGGCCAACGCTCTTGCGAGAGGCAGTCAATAAGGCTTGCTCTACCGTCTGGAAAAGGGTTTCCCTGTCGATTCCGCGCTCTTTTTCGAGAAAACTTAATATTGCTGCTAATTCGCCATTCATAGTACACCTCGGGCCCTGCCTACAAGGCTTCGCCTATACTGAAAAGAGTGGGACTAGCCCACTCTTTTCACAACACCCCATTACTACAAGGCTTACGACTATAGTAATGAGGAATATCAAAGTCAAGCGGTTTCATGTTGGTTTCATGTTGCGGTTTCATGTGGGAAATCTAACGAAATCTGTTAGGCTTCAGGCTTTGGGAGAAAATAAATGGGCTTGAGCATTGGTATTGTGGGACTTCCGAATGTCGGAAAGTCGACGATTTTTAACGCACTGACACGCGCTCAGAACGCTGAAAGCGCGAATTATCCCTTTTGCACCATCGAGCCCAACAAGGCCGTGGTTCCTGTACCGGATTCAAGACTTGATATACTGGCCGAGATCGCTAACCCTCAGAAAGTAATCCATGCCACCGTGGATTTTGTAGATATAGCCGGCCTGGTCAAAGGAGCCAGTCAGGGCGAGGGGTTAGGCAATAAATTTCTCGCCAATATCCGTGAAGCCGATGCACTGCTTCATGTCGTGAGGTGTTTTCATGACGAGAACATCGTACATGTCGACGGCACGATTGACTCCGTTCGCGACATCGGGGTAATCGAGACGGAGCTGATCCTGGCTGACTACCAGGCCGTCGAGATGCGCGTCTTGAGGCTCAGCAAACAGTCACGGGGCGACAAGGGGATCCAGCCTTCCCTCGATATCGCGCAAGCCCTGCTTGCACACCTTGGCGGGGGGCGTATGGCCGTTGAGTTCGAGGATCATGCCTCGGACGCCGCGATACAGATGTTTAAAGAGTGTCCGTTGCTTACGGACAAAAAAATGATCTACTGTTGCAATGTGGATGAATCAGGGCTGCAGGAAGATAACGATCATGTCAAAACCGTCCGTGCCCATGCTGACAAGCGGGAGTGCGACACCGTTAAGATCTGCGCGAAGATGGAAGAGGACCTGAACGGGATGTCGGAAATGGAACGTAGGGATTTCCTCACGGAATACAAGGTCGCCGAAAGCGGCCTTGATCAGATTGTGCGGACAGGCTACCACACTCTGGGCCTCATCAGTTACCTTACCGCCGGACCAAAGGAAGTCAGAGCCTGGACCATTCGTCGCGGATGGAAAGCGCCCCAGGCCGCCGGGGTAATTCACACCGATTTCGAGCGCGGATTCATTCGCGCCCAGGTGATCTCGTACACGGATTATGTGGAGCACGGCGGTGAACCCGCCTGCAAGGCCAAAGGATTGCTGAAGCTTGAAGGCAAAGAATACGAGGTTCAAGACGGCGATGTGATTGAGTTTCTGTTCAATGTATAGTGTTCCGCAGGCCGCATCACAGAACTGCGTGGCTGATAAATGCCGCGACCACGAGCAGACCAGTTTCGCAAACTTCGTTTGACAGCCCTAGCAAATCCCCTGTGATGCCGCCGAAATGGTGCTTCATCCACATGCGCAGCAGCACGGCGCCGATCAACCCCTGCAACAGCAGGATGATGCCCGTCAATCCGCCCATTACCGTGCAGATTATCATCGCAACCACGGCCGCCAAAACAAAATGCAGCGGTCGCGCGGTCTCAACAAAACACGCCGCTTTGCCACCCTCCGGACGCGCGTAGGGGAGGGATACAGCCAGTAAAACTTGAACCGAGCGTGATATGACAAATGGCAAAATCACCAATATCCAGCGGTTCAGGGACGCCAACTGAGCCAGTGCAGCGGCCTTGAGGAGCAGGTCGCACACAATGGCGATCACCCCGAACGCCCCCGTATGCGGATCTTTCATGATCGCAAGGCGATGTTCGCGGGTTCTCCCCGCCCCTAAGGCATCCATGACATCGGCCAGTCCATCCACATGTAGTCCCCGGGTGATCCACACGGCAGCAATCATGGCGGAAATTCCCGCGCCTGGCATCCATCCGCTCAGCGAGGACATATAAAGGACACCGGCAACCAATAATCCGAGGATCAGTCCTACTGCCGGAAAAAGAGGGAGGGCTGCAGACAGGGCGGTGGCGTCGGAACCTGGAACCGGCAACAATGTGAGGGTTCTCAGAGCGGTGATCAGAGGGCGCATATATTTGGATTAGTGATGTTTTGGCTTCGCTTCACAAGAAGTCATCCTAGAGGGCCTTCATGGCCTTGTCAATTTCGCTTGAGCCTTATCAGTCGTTCTGACACATTCGAGCGCATGCTTTCCATGACAACTCAACATTTCGGGGAACTGTGTTAAAAACCGCTGACTTTGAGTTCGAACTTCCCGAGGATTTGATTGCCCAGGCCCCTTTGGAGGATCGCGAGGCAGCCCGTATGATGGTGGTGAATCGGGCTTCGGGAACCTTGTCGCACCATACGGTTCGTGATCTGCCCCGGTTTCTCAAACCACATGATTGTTTGATCCTCAATGATACCCGAGTCATCCCCGCCCGGATTCATGGCCACAAGGAAAAGACAGGAGGGCGGGTTGAATTGCTGCTACTCGAGGAAACCGGGCCGGGCGAATGGGATGTTCTGTGCGGATCATCACGACGGCCTAAGCCGGGAGCCCATCTGGTCATGGCGGGTGGGCGTATCGGCGCGGAGGTGCTCGAGTGGCGCGAAGGGTGCGGAATACGCGTGAGGTTTCAGTCTGAACTACCCCTGCTGGAAGTCCTCGAGCAGGTTGGCCTCCCTCCACTTCCGCCATATATCCGCCGACCCCAAGTACCGCTCGCGGAGACACTGGAACGTGATCGCCAATATTATCAAACCGTTTATGCCCGAGTTCCGGGCGCCATCGCCGCCCCTACCGCAGGACTCCATTTGACGGCGGCGCTACTAGAGGAACTCGGGAGACAAGGCGTCGAGAATGCCGCGGTTACTCTTCATGTAGGGATCGGCACATTCCGACCCGTGAAAACGGAATCTGTCAAGGATCACATCATGGAGGCGGAACGGTATGAGGTTCCCGCAACCACGGTGGCCTCCATTGTCCGTGCAAAATCCGAAGGGGGGCGAATCATCGCTGTGGGTAGTACATCAGCCAGAACTTTGGAAACGTCAGCAGATTCGAATGGCATTCCCGCCGCAGTATCCGGACGCACCCGTATTTTCATTTATCCTCCCTATGCCTTCAAAGGGGTTGACGGAATGCTCACGAATTTCCATCTTCCCCGCTCGACCCTCATCATGATGGTCAGTGCGCTGGCGGGACGGGAGTTGATCAGGCAAGCCTATGCGGAGGCGATTCGTGAGCGCTACCGGTTCTACAGTTACGGGGACTGTATGCTGATTCTTTAAGCTGTGTCATCCGCATGGCGACCGCGCTGATATCAACGGCGAATCAGATAGATGATGAACGCGATATAGAAGACTGCGCAGGCGGCAAGAATTCCCGGGTGGAGCGTCTTCTTGATCTTGACCCACCCATAGACCATTAATGCAGAGGTCAAGGCCAGCAATGCGGAAATGAGGGGGATGCCTGTCAGGTCCCATGAGGTAAAGGCCACCCCAAAGGCGACGGGAAAACTGCTCTGAAAGACCATGGCGCCGGTGATATTCCCCACGGCCAGGATGTCCTTTCGCTTTCCGATCCAGATCACGGAGTTGCATTTTTCCGGCAGTTCAGTTGCAATCGGCGTGATGATGATCGAGAGAATGAGGGCGGAGAGTCCCATTCGAGTTGAAACCTCGCTGACATACCCAACAAACATATGGGCACCCCACATCATCAGAAGCAACGAGGCGATCACCTGAATGGCAATCGTCGCCCTGTTCTCAGGAAGACAAAAGTACTTGCTGAGATGAAGGAGTTCAACCTCTTCAGCCTCGTGCCCGTCGGAAGCCAGCGTCTCGCGAATGTAGAGCACATACCCAAGGACCAAACCTATTGCAAGCACCCAGCGGATGAGGGGATAGTGGTGAAAGATCGACGCGAGGATGGCAATGCCGTAAAGAATGATGAAATATCTTAGATCGCGCAAGACCCCAGACGTATCCGTGTGAATAGCCCAGGTACGTTTTCCTGCCAGAGTGTACGCCATCACGGCTATACCTGTGATGCAAAAGGCCAAGGTCGCCAACATGAAGGGGGCCCCGGCAATGGCGCCGATCCCGACGGCGTGACTGGTGGCGGAGTGGAAAAACAGGATGGCAATGACCGGGATAAGGGTCTCCGGCAGGGCTGTTCCCACGGCGGCCAGTATGCTCCCAGTGATCCCCTGGTGCAGGCCGCCGCGATGCCCCAGCAATTCGATCCCATTGGTAAATACGACACTCGCCAGAAGGATCATCCCCAGACTCACGAACAGCATCAGGATATCAATACTCATAATAGGGGCTCCATCCTGTAGAAACAATAATGGTTCATTTCATGCGTAACACATGATTACGGCAATAAGTTCAAGTTCGTTTGTTCCGGTATTGAGAATGGAATGAGACTCGCCATGCCCTGTCAGGATTGCGTCTCCAGCAGTCACCGGAGTTCTTGCATTGCCGTCATCCAACAGCCCTGATCCGCTTGTAATGATATATACTTCATCTTCGCCGGTATGTTGATGGGGTCCGATGCTGGCGCCCGGTGGCAAGGCAAGGCGGGCACATAAGCGGGATTTTGCGGTAATTTCTTCAGGCTTGAAGAAGTGATGGAGGGTAACGGTTCCGTTTCCGTTCCGCATATTCACTCGACTTTCGACAGCCATATCTATTGCTTTTCGTATCATCGAAATGTCTCCTTAAGCGCCTTTTCTATGATGTTCTTGACATAACAAAGCAAGTTTATTCGATAGTCAATCCCCCTATTATACGGCTGCAATCTTGGGATTCATGCTCCTGGACAGAGATTGCCTTTTGTAAAACATTGCGTCAGAAAAGCGATCATGGCAGTATTTCACACCCTGGATGCATTTCGTCGGAGCAGTTTCGAATAAGGGCGAATTATTATGGTTTCTAAAACAAGCAGAACAAAACACATCTTCATCACAGGTGGCGTAGTCTCATCACTTGGCAAAGGGTTGACGGCGGCTTCCCTGGCCTTTCTTCTTGAACGGAGGGGTTACCGTGTCAAGATGCAGAAACTGGATCCTTATCTAAACGTAGATCCGGGAACCATGTCCCCGTACCAACATGGCGAGGTCTATGTAACCGTTGATGGCGCGGAGACGGATCTGGATCTGGGACACTATGAGCGGTTTGGTGGGGTCATATGCAATCGGAACAGCAATTACACTTCCGGCAGCATTTACCGCACGGTGATTTGCAGGGAACGGGAGGGGGGGTATCTCGGTAAAACCGTTCAAGTCATTCCTCATATCACGGATGAAATCAAGACCGCCATCAGGTCTCTGGATGCGGATGACGTTGATGTGGCCATTACCGAAATCGGTGGAACGGCCGGGGATATCGAATCGTTGCCGTTTCTTGAGGCAATTCGCCAGTTCCGGCATGAGATCGGACGACATAACGGCCTATTCATCCACCTGACGCTCGTTCCTTACATCAAGGCAGCCGGCGAGATGAAAACCAAACCTTCCCAGCAATCGGTCGGCATTTTGCGCACCATCGGCATCATTCCTGACATCCTGATTTGTCGGTGTGAACGGCCCATGCAGGACGAGCATAAAGCAAAACTGGCGCTTTTCTGTGATGTGGATCTGGACAAGGTGATTGAGGAGAAAGATGTCGATCATACCATTTATGAGGTGCCGCTTGAGTTGGCCAGACAGGATGTGGACGTCTACATACTGGAAATGCTGGGCTTGCACGTCAATCCGCTCAAACTTGATGACTGGAAGCAGATGGTCGATACCTTGATAGCCCCTGCGAATGGATCTATAGAGATCGCGGTGGTCGGCAAATATATCAGCCTGAAGGACGCCTATAAGAGTATCTACGAATCCCTGACTCACGGGGGCATCGCCAGTAGCGCCACCATTCAGGTTCGCATGGTGGAATCAGAGGATGTCGAAAAGCAGGGGGCTGAAGCCCTGCTCAATGGGGTATCGGGAATTCTGGTTCCGGGAGGTTTCGGTGATCGTGGCATTGAAGGCAAGATCAAAACCGTGGAATATGCCCGTCTCAACAAAATACCCTTTTTCGGGATCTGTCTGGGCATGCAATGTGCGTCGATCGAATACGCCCGGAATGTCTGCGGCATGAAGGACGCCAACAGTACGGAATTCAATCCTCGGACCCTGTTCACTGTGATTGACATGATGGTGGAACAGAAGAATGTTACCGAAAAGGGCGGAACGATGCGTCTTGGCGGCTACCCCTGCAAAATTCAGGAGAGCACCAAAGCCCATCAGGCCTATGGAAAGACTGACATCACGGAGCGGCACCGGCATCGTTACGAATTCAATAACAAATACCGGGAGCAAATGGCCAAGCATGGCTTTGTGTTCTCAGGGGTTTGTCCGGGACGTGACCTTGTTGAGATAATCGAGCTCAAGGATCATCCCTGGTTCCTGGCCTGCCAGTTTCATCCTGAGTTCCAGTCTACACCTCTGAAGGCTCATCCGTTGTTCCAAGGATTTGTGGCCGCGGCTTTGAAATGCCGGGAAAAATCGGCGGGCGAAGGACAAAAAAAATCTAGGAAATCAGGATTCTAGTCGTTATCCTGCACCTCTATGCCAAAACGAACAGACATCAAGAAAATCATGCTGATCGGCTCAGGACCGATCATTATCGGTCAAGCCTGTGAATTTGACTATTCAGGCGTTCAGGCCTGCCGGGTCCTGAAGGATGAAGGTTACGAGGTGGTGCTGATCAACAGCAACCCGGCCACCATCATGACCGATCCGGCCATGGCCGATAGAACCTATATCGAACCCATTACGGCCACGATGCTGGAGGAAATAATCCGGCGCGAGCGACCGGACGCTCTGTTGCCTACTCTGGGCGGACAGACGGCGTTGAACCTCGGTATTGAGTTACATGACCGCGGGATTCTCAAGCGTTATGGCGTGGAAATGATTGGCGCCAAGGCGGAGTCCATACGCATGGCCGAGGATCGTGCCCTGTTCAAAGCCGCCATGCAGAAGATTGGACTCGACTTGCCGGTCAGTGGGTCAGCTCACAATCTGGAGGAAGCCAGGAAAGTTCAGGCGCTTATTGGTCGTTATCCGGTCGTAATTCGCCCGGGGTTCACCTTGGGAGGAACGGGTGGCGGAATCGCCTGGAATGAGGAGGAATTTGAGGAAATTGTCAAGAGGGGATTGTTTTACAGCCCCACGTCCGAAGTGCTTGTAGAAGAATCAGTATTGGGTTGGAAGGAATTCGAACTCGAGGTGATGCGCGACAATAAGGACAATGTTGTCATCATCTGCTCCATTGAAAACATGGATCCCATGGGGGTCCATACCGGCGACAGTATAACCGTTGCGCCCGCCCAGACGTTGACGGATCGTGAATACCAGATCATGCGTGACGGCTCGATTGCCGTGATGCGGGCCATCGGAGTGGATACGGGGGGCTCCAATGTGCAGTGGGCGCTGAATCCGGCAGACGGACGGATGATTATCATTGAAATGAATCCCCGCGTATCCCGCTCTAGCGCACTGGCTTCCAAGGCCACGGGTTTCCCCATTGCGAAAATTGCCGCCAAACTGGCCGTGGGCTACACGTTGGACGAGTTGCGCAATGATATCACGCGTGAGACACCCGCGTGCTTCGAACCCTCCATTGATTATGTTGTCACCAAGATGCCGCGTTTTGCCTTTGAAAAGTTTCCCGGCGTCAATAGTACTCTTGGCACCCAGATGAAGTCCGTGGGTGAGGCCATGAGCATCGGTAAAACCTTTAAACAGTCGTTCCAGAAGGCCTGTCGCTCCCTGGAAATCGGACGGGCGGGTTTTGGAGCTGACGGCAAGGATGGCCCTTTTGACGACATGACGGATGAAAAGATGAAAACAGAGATCATCCGGCCCAATGCCATGCGCGTTTTCGTGATTCACGCCGCCTTGCGTCGAGGGTGGACCGTCGAAACCATTCATGAACTCTCAGGCATTGATCCCTGGTTCCTTCGCCACCTCGAAGAATTGGTCGCCTATGAAGATGAAATCAGGTCGGCGCGTTCCTTGGCCATGTTGAAACACGACATGCCGTTATTTAGACAAATTAAGGAAATGGGCTATTCCGACCGGCAAATCGCACACTTGCTTGCGTGCAAGGAGGGAGAGGTTCGGCAAGCTCGCGAGGAATTGAAATTACTTCCCGTTTACAGTCTGGTGGATACCTGCGCGGCTGAATTCACCGCCTATACCCCGTACTTCTATTCGACCTATGGCGACGTTGATGAAAGTCGGCCCACGGATAAGAAGAAAATCATGATTCTTGGTGGCGGCCCCAACCGCATAGGGCAGGGGATCGAGTTTGACTACTGTTGTGTACATGCGGCTTTTGCCCTGCATGACGCCGGCTTTGAAACTATTATGGTCAACAGTAATCCGGAAACGGTGTCGACCGATTATGACACCAGCGACCGGTTGTATTTCGAGCCTTTGACGCTGGAGGATGTGTTGCATATCTACCGGCGTGAGAACTGCTGGGGGGTCATTGTTCAGTTCGGCGGCCAAACCCCGCTCAATCTGGCCAAGGATCTTGAAGCCAATGGCGTCAACATCATTGGAACAAAGCCCTCCTGTATCGAGATGGCGGAAGATCGCGATCTTTTTGCCGACATGCTGAAACGACTGAATTTGTGCCAACCCGAGAACGGAATGGCCACCACCGTGGAAGATGCTGAAGCTATTGCAGGGAAAATCGGCTATCCTGTACTGATGAGACCTTCGTTCGTCCTGGGCGGAAGAGCCATGGTTATTGTATATAACGACGAAATGCTCCGGAAATATATGGAGGAAGCCGTTGAAGTTTCACAGGATCGTCCTGTTCTGGTTGATCGGTATCTCGAAAATGCGGTTGAGGTGGATGTGGATTGCATTTCCGACGGTGAGACCTCCATTGTCGGCTCCATCATGGAACATGTTGAACTGGCGGGCATTCATTCCGGGGACAGCGCCTGCACGATCCCTCCTCCCTCCTTGTCCGAGGAGGTCAAGGCAGAGATCCGTCGTTGTACAATCTTAATGGCAAAGGAGCTCAAGGTCTGCGGTTTGATGAATGTCCAGTTCGCCATTAAGAACGGAATTGTCTACGTGTTGGAAGTTAATCCGCGCGCCTCCCGAACCGTCCCATTTGTCAGCAAGGCGATTGGGGTGCCTTTGGCAAAGCTGGCAGCATTGACCATGGCAGGGTTCAAGCTGAAGGACATGAATTTTACGAACGAGATCATTCCCAGGCATTTTTCGGTAAAGGAAGCGGTCTTCCCGTTCGCCCGGTTTCCAGGGGTGGATGTGGTTTTAACTCCGGAAATGAAGTCGACCGGAGAGGTCATGGGCATCGATTCAAACGGCGGGATGGCGTTCCTGAAAAGCCAGATTGCTGCCGGAAATCCCCTGCCGCATTCCGGAAATGTTTTTCTCAGTATTCGCGATGAGGATAAGGATGCGGTATTACCCATGGCCAGACGGCTGGCGGAACTTGGATTTTCAATCTTTTCGACGGTGGGAACCAGTACGCTTTTGCGAAACAATGGCATTCACAGTCAGGCGCTGTTTCGAATTGCCGATGGGCGGCCAAATGTGATCGATTTGATTGAGGAAAAGCAGGTGAATTGGATCATCAATACCCCTTCAAGTGGTCCCATTCCCAAGATAGATGAGGTCAAAATGCGGTCGCATGCCGTGATCAGGGGGATTCCGATCACGACCACAATCCACGGCTTCAAGGCGGCTATCGCCGGCATTGAAGCATTGAAGGATTCCAAGCGAATTGAGGTTTGCAGCATTCAGGAATTTCATCGCCACGCACCGCGCATCAAGTTCCCCTGCTTCGGGAATGAAGGAAAGTCACCCCGCAAGCGGGGCTAGGAGTTTCCCATGCCTGACACCGAGCTGTCTGAAACCGTTATTGATGCGGCGGACTCGGCGCCAGGCGATCATCCCGCTGGCCATGCCTCCACGGCAACCATTAGTCAATTGGTCGACAACTATTCCGCCATCATCCGGGCTCGGGCCATCTACTACCCCGTAGCGTACCAGTTCTTAAGGGAACTGGGGCGGGGGCGGCAGGGCGTCGTGTTCCTCGGACTGCGACAGGGAGCCCGAGGGTGCATCACGCGCCATGCCATCAAGCTTTTTGACCCCTCAAACTATCCTAATCCTGAGCTCTATTGGACTGATATGGGGCGGATTGCCGTGCAAACTTCACGTCTGCAAGCCATGCAGACACCTAGTCTGGTGGCGCGCGACAGCTACGAGGAGACTTACGGGATCGGGTATCTTCAAATGGAGGCCATTGACGGAATTGATTTGAAGGCGTTTTTGGACAATTCTCATCTGGACTGCTCTAAAAACAGGAGTTCACGCGAGGAATGGGCGCGTTTCACCGATGTTATATTCCGGATTGATGGAAGGAAGTTATGCATCCAGCCGGGAATCGCCATTTACATCATTCGCATGGTGCTCCGCGGGTTGGAGGCCTTGAATGCTATGGGGTTTGTCCATAGCGACATCAAGCCCGGAAACATCATGATTGATCGCCTCGGTTATGTGAAACTGGTAGATTTCGGGCGGGCCGTATCGGCGGGTGAAAAGTCTTCATGGTTGCTCGGAACACCACTTTACATGGCTCCCGAAATTCACCGGCGCCAGCCTCCGCTCGTTCAGTCTGATATTTTCAGTGCGGGATTGGTTTGTGTGGAAATGTTACGCGGGGATCCGGTTTGTGATCCCGCCGCTGATGAAGCCACTTTGCTCCAGTTCAAACTAAAACTTGCCGACCGTCTTGTCGAGTACCTGCCTCCCTATGTCGTACGCAATGAACGGTTAATTCATATTCTCCAGCGAATGTTGTCGCCGGACCCTGGACGGCGTTATACTTCAGTCAGCGAGGCGGATTCGGGCCCTGACGGACTGCACCACGTACACAAGCAACTTGTCCACATGGGCAAAGACACAGAGTATGGGCGGGAATTGGAGCATTACCTGTCCAAGATTGTGGACCGCCAGCCGGCGCTATAGGATGAAATATGACTGACGTGTACATTAGCACCGAAAAGCGACAAGCCCTCGATGAAAGAATGAGCCGTCTCGGTATCCGGGAGCAGGATCTGGTCGAAAAGTTCATACTCGGGTCAGGGTCAGGGGGGCAAAAAATCAACAAGACATCCTCCTGTGTCTTTCTTCTGCATACAACGACCGAAACCGAGGTCAAATGCCAACGTGAGCGGTCGAGGGAGATGAACCGTTTTCTGGCCCGTCGCGATCTTTGCGACCGCGTCGAGGCAAGGATCGTCGGACAGAAAAGCGCTAAACAGCAGGCTGCAGAGAAAGTCCGACGCCAGAAACGGAGGCGTTCGAGACGGCAGAAGGAACGCATGCTTAACGACAAGCGCATTCATTCGGCAAAAAAAAAGTCACGACGGGGAGGCGACTTTGAATCCTGAGGCGTTTGAAACAGCAGGTCGACGCCTGAGTGGCGTGCTGATCAGGTGGATGTTAACTGCCGTCTCCGTGTGGGTGGCAACATTGCTGGTGCGGGGTGTGGACTATGCAGACGGGCCTAGTCTGCTGGCTGCGGCCCTGATTTTGGGCATTCTTAATGCACTGGTGAAGCCACTTCTGATAGCGGTGGCGTTGCCGTTGGTTCTGCTGTCGCTGGGATTTGTGTTACTGTTTATTAATGCTTTTCTACTGATCATTACCGCTATACTTGTTCCGGG
>CAYOQM010000002.1:1896-10307 GCA_964406065.1 uncultured Verrucomicrobiota bacterium | reverse complement strand
GGCCTCCTTGATCATCAGTTTGGTGAGCATGATTCTGGGAAACTATAAACGACGTTCCCTGGGATCACATCCCCATCGACGCAATGGGGCGGAATCCAGAAACCCCGAACCGATCAGAACCCCGCCGCCAGGCAAAGGTCCTATTATTGATGTTTGAATGAAAGGAGATCGAAGATGGCTGACCGCTTGAAAAGTTCATTTGATCTAGCTCTGGAACGGATGTCAAAACGCGGCGAGGTAATCACCGCCTTGACGCCAGAACAGAAAGAGGCGATGGCGGATATTTCCGCCAGAACAAAAGCCAAGATTGCTGAAATCGAAATCCTTTACGGGAAAAAGATCGGGGAGGCCCGCGAAGCCGGGGATGCCGAAAAGGAATCCAAAACCTCCGAGGAAATGCGTTTTGAGATCAATCGGCTTAAGGAACGAGAGGAAGCCGAACGGGGAAGAATCCGGAACGGATGATGAATCAACCCAGACGCATTTTAGTCATTAAGCTCAGCTCCCTGGGAGACATCTTTCATGCTCTGCCCGCAGTGAATAACCTCAAAACGGCTTTGAGCGCGGAGGTTGATTGGGTGACCCAACCTGAGTATGTCGAACTTGTGCGCTGTTTTCCGGTTGTCTCCAGGGTCATTGTTTTCCCCCGTCGCTCGTTCTGGTCCGAGGCTGGGCGCTTTTTGCATGCCCTTCGCGAAACGCAGTATGACTATGTGATTGATTTTCAAGGGTTACTTAAAAGTGCTCTTGTGGCACGTTTTGCAAGGGGAGGGAAGAAACTAGGCCCTTCTTTTCACCGGGAAGGCGCGAGGTTGTTTTATGACGATGTGGCCGCTTCGCGCGACAAGAACAGACATGCGGTAGAGGAAAACTTGGATGTGGTCCGGTTTCTTGGGTTGCCTGTCATCCCGGTCGCTTTCCCCGTCACGATCATGCCCAAGCCTGTATTACAGCCAGAACCCCGGGTGGCCATAGTACCGGTTTCAAGGCGCGCCAATAAAAACTGGCCGTTATCATTTTTTACGGAAACTGCCCGACAACTCAGAACCGAGTTAAACGCGTCCATTTATCTATTTGGCGGTGCATCAGACCGTATGACCTGTGAACAGATTCGGGGTGAACTTGAATCGACGCGAGGAAATGGACTCATTCGCAATTTAGCCGGAGAGACCAGTCTGGTGGAGATGGGGGCATGGTTCAAACAGATGAATTTGGCAATTGTCAATGATTCCGGCCCTTTGCATATGGCCGTGGCGATGGGAGTTCCCGTGGTGACTATGTTTGGGCCCACCGATCCGGTGCGCACAGGGCCTTATGGCTCGCAACATGTCGTTTGTGTATCTGACGTGGCATGCAGTCCTTGTTTTGCTAAAGTATGCCCGTTACCTTCGGTTGAATGCATGGGCCGGATAGAGGTTTCAAAAGTGGTGGAGGCTTCAAAAGCGATTTTAAACAGGAATTCATGTCCCCGGGAATAAAAGCGTTCATTATTCTGGCTACCTTGGCCGTTGTCGCAGGCTGCGATCCCAAAGCCCGATATTCGGATGAATCCGAACGTGAACATCCAGCTATCAAGAAGGCGCGGGAGCTGGAATCCGCCGGTGATATTGAAGGGGCCCGTTTCATCTATCAGGCTCTTCTGGACCGAGATCCGTCCGTTGCACGTGCACATCTTGGCCTTGCATTCCTTCAGGAAAAACAAGGCAGCAATAGTGTTGATGCCATATATCATTACCAGCGCTATCTATCATTGCGCCCTGATACTGAAAAAAGAAGAATGATTCAGGACCACATTCGGTCCGCCCAGTTGTATTATGCAGGAACAATCTTTTCAAACCAGGCCACCATTTTGAACCGTCTCGATGAACTCGAGCGGGAGAATGCCGCACTCATAATACATTCGGCCAATCTCGCTGCACAGGCTGCTCAGCTTAGGTCGACCGTGACGGCCTTGCGCGGAAGCAAAGGTGTCAATGACGGAAATGTGTCTGGACAATTTATTGAGGGAGGCATTCAGACTCCCCGGTCGGTGGGCAGGGTTGTGAAGGTCGCAAAAGGGGACACTCTGCGTATTATTTCATTGCGGTACTACGGTGATCCTGAGAAGTGGCGTGATATATTTGAGGCAAACAGAGAAAAGTTGAAACATGCTGAAGCCTTGCAGATTGGTCAGTCGATTGTCGTGCCTGACCACCGGAGGTAATAACGGGGACTTGAACCGAAGTGCCATGACTGATAGCTTTGGGCTGATCTGAAACTCGTCGTGCAGGAACTAACAGGAACGAAAGACAGAAGGAGACAGATATGGGAACAGATTTCTTTGACGATGATCTTGGACAGCGGCGTAACGCGATCAAGACGACCTCCTTAGGCGCAGGGGGAGAAGTTCCCGTCAATATGAAGGCTGATGAGGCGGCCATCAGGCCGATATCCGATTTGAACCTGACCCGGATGGCCCGTCACCGCGAAGAGGTCAATACGCAGGTGTCTTCGGCCAAACTCCATATTGAACGCCTCAAACAGAAACAAGGAGAGATGGAGCGTGAAAAACACATGTTGGAAGACCTCCTTCAGAAGCAGGATCAATATGAACGGGGTAAACAGGAGATGATTGACCGTCTCGCTGAAAGCGTGATCTCGCTTCAGAAAATGGGGGAGCACGCCGCGCGGCAGGCGGAAATCTACTGGGCAACTCGCGAGCGGTTTGCAACTGCTCTGGACGAGCTGCAGCAGATCAATGATTCCGAATGGAGTGACGAGGTGTTTCGAGAAGAACTGAACAAGGCAGTCGCCCGTATCGATGTGGCCCGGAATGAATTTGTCAAGGCCCAGGCCACTGTGGAGGCGGTTGGCGGCCCAGCGAAACTGTTTGATGATCGACAGGCGCTTTTATCTGATCAGAATAGCTTTGATTCAGTTGCCAAAGGATTCGGGCATTGGTTTAAAGCCGGACTCGCGGCCAGTCTTCCCTTGATAATCGTGATTGTCGTTGCCGTTATTTTAGTTTCCGTCAAATTGCGCTAACTGATTATGCAACAATCAGGTCGAAAAAATCCCCGACTGCAGGAAAAACTGGACGCCATACAACGTGAGATTTCACGCATGGAGTCTGAGATCAAGGGGATTTCTCGTGCCGTTGAGACTCCCGATTCCATTGAGGCCCTCCGGCGACTCAAGCAAGTTTCCGGACTGGCTGCGCCCTTCACTCCTGTCATCAAGACAGCGGCATCCGACCTGTCCGGGAGATCCGTTGCAGAAGACGTCCCTGTCCGCTTTCCCTCGCCTGGCATTCAGGACAGGCCTAGCACCGGACTGACGGAAGAATCGGCGTCACGGCAAATTCCCAAGCCGATTCCCGATCAACGATTCAATACTTACTTCGGAACCGGTAGTCTTCATTCCGTTAGGCCCCTGCGACAGGAACGGCGCGTGCAGCGCAATAAAGCCATATTCATGCTGATTGTAGCAGGGTTGCTGATCGTGCTGGTGCTCAAGATGATTTTCTAAGGCGGATGATCCCGGCAGACCGCCACATAAATCCGCCTCAGACAGGGAATCGGAGCAGAGAAAATGAGGCGCCGAAGCGTGATGCCTGTAGACCCTTTGATGTCAACCGCGAATTCCCTCAGGTTCTCCGGGCAAGGGACGCGGGCCACGGCCAACTGGGTGGGCAGGGTGGACCAGCGTCGGTAATCTTCGGTTTCGGTTGCCAGCAACATCATCCACACCATTTGACCGAGGTCGTTATCCTTGGAGGATGCGGCCAAGGCTACCGCCCCTTTCAAGGCAAGGCGTCCGAGTGACTTTGCAGCCCTCCGCGTTTTCATTCTCTCGCTACTGACGATTTCCAAATCCAGGGTATTGCTTAATGTTCGACTGCGGCCAAGGTATATTCCGTCAGCGTAAAGATCGGCGTACTGCGGAATAACCCCATTTACTCCGTCCAGATCAATAAAGCAGACAAGTTCGGCGCCGGACTTAGACGGAACGAGGACTGATCCGGTTGCCGTTTCAAATTGATTTGTCGCAGGCATGAATCGCCCGGTTCTGCAATCGATCCCGATGCCTGGCGCCAGTTTGGCTGCTTGACGATATTGCATGGCGGCATTGCTGTCATCTCCGTTCAGTTCCAGACAAAAGGCAGCGATATAATGACTGAAGGAATCATCCGGGAATCCATCAAGTTTCGCCGGCGCCAGTGCCAAGGCGATGGCTCGGGCCTCGACCCCTGCCTCCTGCCACAAACCCTGAGCGAGATAATTCTTGGCGAGATAGACGTGGAGGTAAGTCCTCTCGAAAGGGTAGCCCCTATAATCCAGCAGGGTGTCGTTGACCAGCATACTTGCGCTAGCCCTGCTGGCGCTATGAGTTTCGAGCTCCTTCTCTAGTTTGACAGCCTGAAGCCAGTCGGCTGTGCTATTGGAGTAGTCCCTGCGGAGATGCCGAATCATTCCCCGTTCCATCAAATGCATGATTTGACTGGAACCCGGAGGAATGGAGGCTAGATCCCGATCGGCTTCATCAATACGTCCGTAATTGAAATTCCTCAACGCGTTATCAAGAGGAACGGTAGTGCAACCGCACAAAACACATAAGACGAGCAGGGGCAAAACAGTTGTCTGAGTAACCCGCGGCATGAAAACTCCGTCCTTGTAAAGAGCGAAGTCGATCCTTACCAGCCAATCAACGGCTTACTAGCGCCTCTTACACGCTCTTTTTGTGTTGTCCAGGCGATCAGGCCGGTTTCCAAATCAGTAACTTCAATCGTCAGTTGAAAGTAAACCTGTTCCTGTTTCGAAAGACGGACCTGACGGGGAGTGTCCTTGGTGATTTTCACAAGAGAACCCGTGAGCATGTAGCGCGCTCCGAGTTGTCGGCCGACCATGACCCGGGTCTCGGGCGTACAGTTGGCGAGTTGATAACCTTGTTCGCGCAACTGGTTGTCTCGCTGACTTTCATTTACGAAACTGGCTTTACCGGTATTGATGACCTTGGTGCGAATTGTGTCGGTAATAGCTTTGGTGTCGATATGTTCATCGGTACGGTTTTCAATCCCCATAACCACCAAAATGGGCTTCTTTCCAGTTTGATCCATGATCGTGGCGGCCAGAAGATCAAGGCCTACAGATTCTCCAAGCCACCTCAAATCGCCGAAGTCGTACCCCGTGTCCATAGGCCTGATGGATGCGTTGGCTACATCTTCGTTCTGAACAGAAGCGCGAAACGCGCTACACCCCGATCCAATCATGAGGGCGGAGAGTGCAATCAGGGAGAGTTTAATCAGAATTGATGTGTTGGACATGACATATCCTCCATATATAGACCGTCATAATAGTACGATGGACAAATTGTGTCGAGAGGCAACTGGATCCTTTTAATGTTGGATATGTTTCTTCGCGAAGAAAAAGCGTGAATAGTTTAAAGTTCCACTTGGATTCCTACCTCTATTACGCGATTAGGGGGGATATTAAAAAACGTAGAAGCATCCTTGGAGTTTTTTGAAAGAAAGGCAAACAGCCGCTTCCGCCATGTCGTCATGTCACGGCTTGAAACCTGGATGATCGTCTCGCGCCCCAGGAAAAAAGTCACGCGATTGGGTGTCAGATCCAAGCCTTCAATTGTGAGGTTGCTGAGCAATTGTGTGAGGTCGGGGTTTTCGCTGAACCCGTAGCGTGCCGTTATCTGGGTGATGCCTGCGTCCATCTTTTGAATAAGGACTCGTTCCGATTCAGCAACATAGGGCTGTTCTTCATTTTTGATGGTCAATAGAACGATATCCCGATGAAGGATCTTATTATGCTTGAAGTTGTGCAGCAAGGTTCGAGGAGCAATATTGATGGCTCCGGTCAGAAACACAGCAGTTCCGGGAACACGGATTGGGGCGCACTGTTTTATATCCTCGATAAACAGATTCAGGGGTAAACTGTCGTCAGCCAGTTTGCGATGCAGTATGGTGCGCCCTTTCTTCCAAGTTGTCATGATCACAAACATCACCACGGCAACCGAGACTCCAACCCAGCCTCCGGCCTTGATTTTAAGGATGTTTGAGGTGAAATAGGTCACGTCGAACATGAATATCGGGATCATAATCAAAGCGACAAGCAAAGGATGCCAGCGCCAGTGACGCAGCATGAAAACAGTCATCATAACTGAGGTCAACAGCATGGTCATTGACACCGCGAGCCCGTACGCTCCTGCCAAGCTGTCTGAATTGCGAAAGATCAGAACAAGCGCAAGGGTGCCAATCAGAAGCATGCCGTTTACGGCAGGCAGATACACCTGCCCGATGGTGCTTTCCGAGGTGTGGATGATGGTCAACCGCGGACAAAACCCGAGTTGCATGGCTTGTCGCGTTAGGGAGTAGGCCCCTGAAATGACAGCTTGTGATGCAATCACTGTTGCGGCAGTCGCCAGAATGACTAACGGATATAGTGCCCACTCCGGGGCAAGGTGATAGAGCAGGTTTGAAGTGTATGGGTGCTGCTGATTTAGCAAGAAGGCCCCTTGCCCAAGATAATTCACCAGCAGACAGGGCAGTACAAGGGAAAACCATCCAATGCGCATTGGTAACCGACCAAAGTGTCCCATATCAAGATACAGGTCTTCACCCCCTGTCAAACAGAGGAATATCGTGCCCATAGTGACAAAGGCATGGAATTTATGATCAATAAAAAACTGAATGGCATAGACTGGATTTGCTGCATAAAGAACCTCTGGAGTCCGCAGGATATGAGGCAACCCCAGAGCGCCGAGTACCACAAACCACACAACCATGATGGGGCCAAATACCGACCCGACCTTTTGTGTTCCATGTCTTTGAACCCAAAACAACCCCAATAAGATGAATACTGCAGCCGGAACCACATACCCTGAACACTGGGGGGCGGCAACTTCTATCCCTTCTACGGCGCTCAAAACAGAAATTGCCGGAGTGATCAATCCGTCACCATACAACAGAGCGGCGCCAAACAACCCCAGGGCAACGATAACAGCACTTTGTCGCGCCCCTCCATCCTTGCGGTCCTTTCTCACAAGCGCCATGAGAGCAAGAATTCCACCTTCCCCCTTATTGTCGGCCCGTAATACCAAGGTGAGATACTTAATGGAAATCAATCCTGCCAATGACCAGAAAATCAGGGAAAGCACGCCCAGAATTGCCGTTGGAGAGGGAGGAGTAGCCGCATTGAAACAAAGCCGGAAGGCATACAGTGGACTTGTCCCAATGTCGCCATACACAACACCCAATGCGGCGAGAGCGAGTGAAAATACGGCTTTTTTGGACCGGGGCAAACGAATGGCTCCTTCCTGTTTGGAAGCATTGGGTTTAGCAGGTTCAGCAAGGAGGGTAGGGGGCATTACAGACTGTGGTCTCGAGGTCAATGCTGGGGCACGCTATCAGCAGATCGTCTGGATTTATTTGAACGACCAGTCGAGGTGTCGGCATGGCGTGGATTTTTGAAAAAAGGCTTATATCCTGCCGAGACGAGTTTTCGAGTCAAGTATTTCACGGTTTCAAATGAGGTATTCGGGGGCAGGTCGATCACAAGAGGTTCCATTTGCGATACATTGGCTCTTTGTAATGCTGCGACAAGGTTATCACTGTCAACCTCGCGCCCCTTCACGGTGAACAGCTTGGCCGATTTCATCGTTACGCTAAACGGGGCTGACGTGGTTGTTTCGCCTGTCATCATGCACCCGGCCATTATAACCGACATCGTCAAAGCTGACGAAATAGACATAAGTCTTGTCAATTGGTTCATAAGAGCCAGCAAAATACAAAATTTTTCTGAAAAACTCCAGTTAAGATTGAACACAACATGGGCATGACACCAGATTGTTTTGAGGAAAACGCTTTATGAAGGTGTCGGCTTAAGTTAAAGTCATGGTGTTTATGAGCTTTGAAACGAACCTAACCATGAATGTCATTAATAAAATGAGAATTCTTTCAGGAATTCAGCCTTCAGGAAAGCTGCACCTCGGAAACTATTTTGGCATGATGAAGCCAGCCTTGGAATTGCAACGTCAGGGTGACGCATATCTTTTTATAGCTGATTATCACGCCCTGACCAGCGTTTCTGATCCCGAGACGCTGAGGCGTAATACCCGTGATGTTGCCCTTGATTTTCTGGCCTGCGGGTTGGACACGCAGCGAACCGTATTCTTTCGCCAAAGTGATGTTCCTGAAGTCCAGGAACTGGCATGGCTGCTTTCCACGGTAACCCCCATGGGACTTCTTGAGCGCTGTCATTCGTACAAAGACAAACTCTCCAAAGGGGTGGCTGCATCGCATGCGCTGTTTGCTTATCCGGTTCTAATGGCGGCCGACATTCTTCAGCTGCAGGCGACCACGGTGCCAGTGGGCCGGGATCAGAAGCAACATGTTGAAGTCACGCGTGACATCGCCATGAAAT
>CAYOQM010000002.1:0-1886 GCA_964406065.1 uncultured Verrucomicrobiota bacterium | reverse complement strand
TTCACCGCTCCTGTTCCTGTGATCTCTGACGACGTTGCGGTCGTACCCGGCGTGGATGGGCAGAAAATGTCCAAGTCTTACAACAATACCATCGAGATCTTTGGCGAAGAGAAGGAAACCAGGGCCAGGATCATGCGGATCGTGACCGACAGTACCCCGCTGGAACACCCTAAGAATCCGTTAACCTGCAATATTTTCGCGTTGTTCAAATTGTTTGCATCCGAAACAGAACGCAACGATATGGCGGAGCGTTACCAGACTGCGGGCTTCGGTTACGGGACCGCCAAGAAAGCCCCTTTTGAAAAAATCTGGAGTTACTTCGCTCCTTATAGAATGCGGAGAGCCGAACTGGAGCGGGATCCCGTCTTTGTCGAGACCGTTCTTAATGACGGCGCCACGAGGGCGCGTGTCGAGGCTCGCAAAACTCTGGCGGCAGCCCGCCGGGCCGTGGGGTTGCAATGAGAGGGGCCGTGATATGACACAGGTTGTAGTTCAAGATGATTACAAGGTTCAACTTGACGTATTTGAGGGACCCTTGGATCTGTTGCTTTACCTGATCAAAAAGGATGAAGTCGATATTTACAATATTCCGATCGAGCGGGTCACGAAGCAGTACATGGAGTATCTCTCCCTGATGAAACTGCTGGATTTGAATATCGCGGGGGAATTCATTGTAATGGCAGCAACATTGATGATGATCAAGAGTCGCATCCTGCTCCCGGTGGATGAGCGTCCGGAGATGGAGGACGAGGAGGAAGATCCGCGATGGGAACTCGTCAAACAGTTGGTGGAGTATAAGAAATTTAAAGAAGCCGCAGCGCATCTCCAGCAACGCGAGTATTTTCAGGAGAATATATTTACCCGCGGTTCTGATTCCGGCCTGGTCGTTGAACCCGACGCTGGAGTCGGGCTGGGGGATGTGAGTCTATTCGATCTCATCTCCGCTTTTAACGAGGCGCTGAAAAAGATTAAAGTTGATGATTTTGGCGAAATCTACGACGAAAAGTTCACGGTTGTTGACAAAATCGAGTTTGTACTGGGAACTGTCCGGGATAAGGGTAAGGCGACATTTTCCAGTCTTTTTGAGAAAGCGGCCAGCCGGAATGAAATTGTGTGCACGTTTCTGGCGATATTGGAACTTATCCGTTTGCGCCAGTTGGTGGCACAGCAGGATGGAGATTTCGGTGAAATTGTGATTGCACAGGAATTCGCAGAGCAGGGGAATTGAACAATGGAGACAACCACGGTAGATCTCAAGCAGGTTCTGGGTGCAATTATTTTTGCGGCCCGTCAACCCATGACGATGGCGGCCATCCGGAAAGTACTTCAAGAAACGGCTGAGGCAGACAGCGAGGCGGCATCCCTCACCAGCGGCCTGAAGGATGCCGAGATCAGGGAATGCCTGAACCGGATCCAGTCTGAATGCGAAGCCTCCATGCTGGGGGTTCATCTGATTGAAAGCGCGGAGGGATTTCGTTTCCAAAGCGACCCCGCCGGAGGTTTATGGGTGAGGCGCATGCTCAATGCCGGCAAACCGACGCGGTTGTCGAGGCCCGCGCTGGAAACCCTTGCGATAATCGCCTACCGCCAGCCAATTTCGCGCGCCGAATTGGAGGGAGTTCGAGGAGTGGCTGTGGATTATGTCGTTCGCATGCTGATGGAAATGCAATTGATCCGGATTGTCGGGCGCAGTGAACTTCCGGGCCGCCCGATGCTCTATGGTACCACGGCGCTTTTCCTGGAACACTTCGGTCTGAAGGATGTCAAGGATCTTCCCGGGATTAATGAACTTGCCCGCATGGATGCAATGCGAAAAAAACAGGATCAGGTCATCTCCGACGGAACCTCACACTCCGCCGATTTTTCCGATACGCCCGTAGAATCCG
>CAYOQM010000001.1:54987-56536 GCA_964406065.1 uncultured Verrucomicrobiota bacterium | reverse complement strand
GCTGAACCCCTTCTCTTCTATCGGATCGCGACTCATCCACCTTCCCATCCCCGGAAAGTAATATCTGTGGCCGTAATAATACACCAGTCCTGATTCGGAATCCGTGTACTTCGTCACAGGGTCAGCAGACCCAACGTCTGCATATTCTCTTGCGAGCGCAATATCCATGGCGTTCAACCACCGTTAATCTTCAATTTCATGATGCGCCACGTGTTTCAGAACGTCAACGGAAAACCCTGCGGGGAGAACCGGAAACAGAAGACTGCTAGAATTCAAATACTGTTCCCGGTTCGGGCGGCATGAGTTGCTTCAGATAGGAGCGACCAGTGTTGGTGCTGACGCCGCCCAGGAGCTGGACATAGAAAATCTTGAGGGTGCCGCCATTCGTCACCGAGTTGCCCCCGCCACGGTTGTCAATACTCGCACCAACTGTATCCACCGTTTGCGCCTGCATCAGGATCCCGCCTCCCGCACCCGCCCCGCCTGCACCACCCCAGCCTCCGGGATAACACTGCGAGGGCACCGAGGCCCCGCCCGCACCGCCCAGACTTTGACCAGCAGCGTCCGCGCTCCCGAGATTACCCCCCTGGGCCGGATTCATCTGGGTCTGCGCCGTCCCACCGTTCTGGCGCGCATTTGCAAGCCCCCTCGCAAACAGCCCGCCACGCACTTCAATCGCATTGGTCGCATAGAGCTTGATCCAACCTCCGCCGGGATTCCCGCCACCCCCGCCGCCACCACCCGAGGTTGTTCCCAGGTAATTCCACCCGGCTCCGCCACCACCGCCACCCCCACCGCCGGATCCCATGGTCACGAATTCATTGGTGGTCAGATCGCCCTGTAACCCATTGGTCAAGTAGCCGCCGGTCCCCCCCGCCCCGCCAGTCCAACCCGGCCGGGTCAGCCCGGAATTACTGGAGTCATACCCGCCCTGCCCCTGGGCGCCAGCCGCACCGCCATAAGGACCCTGTCCCGCCACGGCCTTGGGCGAGCCCACTCCGCCCGTGCCCCCGATCTGGGTCGAACCGAATCCGCCGTTCCCGCCATTCCCGCCGGAATACCCCGCACCTGACGCATCCAGTGTGCCGTCGATCCGGATATCCATGGCATTGATTTCCAGCCCGCCGTAGCGTGTGCCATCCCAGGCCTTGACCCTGACCGTCGCACCGAAGGCAATGTTCACGGTCCCGATATTGTAGTGGTTGCTGGCAATCATGCTCCCGCTGCTGATGACCCAATTGCTCCCGCCGTCGTCGCCGCCCTCCCCATCCGTCCAGGCCGATGCCACCAGCGCACCGGAAACACAGATTCCTCCGATCATCCATTGACTGACTGTCCTGCTCATGTTCATTGCTTGTCCTCCTCCTTTACCTATTCACCATGGATATAACCCGAATAATAGCGGTTGAATTCATGCCCGTTCCCAGTGACGGCCCCTTCATTCCCGGGTGAATCGACCACCAGCCACCCGCCCTGCCCCACAGGCCCGAACGGCGCGGTCAGCCATCGGCCCGGCGACGGCAGGATATTGGCCAGCGCCACCGGGTCG
>CAYOQM010000001.1:37768-54977 GCA_964406065.1 uncultured Verrucomicrobiota bacterium | reverse complement strand
CCAACCCAAGGGCGCGTTGGTCGATAAACATCTCCGGGCCCGCCCCGTGATAGGCAATCCTCTGCCGAAGCACAGGATCATCCACAAGATCCAGCGCCCGGCGGAAGGTCATGGTGCCCTGGCTGTGCGCCACGACCTGAATCGTTCCCGGCTGACGCGCCGCCAGCCTCAACGCCTGCGCCCCGCGGATGGCGGTAATATCAACCGCTCCCAGTTCATTCCCCAGGATCTGGAGCACATCGCCCAGCACGTAGCCATGCGTACCGTTCGAGACCTGCGTCAGTTCATCCACGCCGAACTGGCGGGCCAGGGTTGCTTTCATCGCCGCGGCTGAGTCGGCATCGTTGAAGATGCCGTTGAAACCGACCAGGCTGCGGCCAGCTTCAAACCGCATCCCGGCTGCGGACTGAGTTTCCATGAAATCGCCGGACAGGAAGCTGATGGGAAGCCCGGCGGCAACCTGCGCGGCATCGGTCGCACCATCGAGCAACTGGTAGCCTGCAAAGCTTCTTGAAAACGGGTTAACCAGACGTGAACGTTCGCGCCATGACGACGCCGTGGCCGTGGCCAGCATGGCCGAGATCGCCCGCGCCGGGGCCACCGTCATCTCATACACGTGTTCCGCCACGGTGAACGCACTGCCCCGGGCAAGTCTCACACCCCAGCCCTGGCTCGGAGTGTCAACGGGACGAACAGCGGGAGCGGCGTTTGCCGCCGCATCTGCGGGCGGGGTCCGGTAGGCGGGCTCGGACCGCACACCGGACGGAGTTCCCGGCAGGGCGCCGGCCAGTTCGCCTGTGATCCAGCTTGCAACCGGCGCTACGACCGATGCCATCGCAAACTGACGCAGAGCCTCGCCGGAGACGGAGTGCTCAAGAAAGGCCTCGCCCATGTTCCCGCCATACACGGCGGCATGCAGGGTCCCTTGCAATCCACCCGCGAGCGGAGCCTGCAACACGCCGAATCTCGACAGGGATTCCCGCGCCACATATTCCCCGAACTCCCCAGGCGCCGTCGATCCACCCGAGGGCGCCATGTAGGTGCCCATGATTCCGCCTACCACGAAACTGATGGCCGCATCCCGGAATACCGTCTTGAATCCGCCCCCGTCCACTGCCGTTCTCCCGCCTTCGGCAACAAAGGTGGTGGTAGCCGATTGGGTCGCGAGCTGCACATTCACATCCAGTCCGGCCTTGGCGGCCCCGAACCCGGCGCCATACCCCGCCACACCCGCCGCGGAGTTGATGGCCCAGGACTGCGTAAAATCACCGATGTTTCCGTGCGCAATCGACGTATTGACCGCCGCCGCCACGCCCTGGATCGCCACCGCGCCCGCGACAAAGGCGCCGAAGGAAACGGTACTGGCGGTCACCCCGACCGTTCCCAGAAGCGCCGCACCCACCGCCCCGCCCGCACCGCAGGTAACGACGGTCGCCACGATGGCGACAGCCGCCATGGAATACTGCTGCTGCTTCGCCTTGCGCTTGTCGTGCAGGCGGGTTTCCTTCTCCGATGTCTTGACGAAATACTCGTCCACGCTGCGGGCACCCATGATGGTCATCTCGTCGCGCATGGTCTTGTTGATCTGCCCGCCGCGCAGATAGTAATCCAGCCACCAGTCACGCCGCAGGTCATTGGGACCCACGGTGGCGCCGAGCCGGGGAATGGAAGTGATCCCGCTCATCAGCATCCGGGTCGCCTCATCCTCATTGACACCGAGATGCCGGTACCGTCCGACCATGTCGCGTACCTCGTTCGGGTGCGCGGCCTTGTAGTCGCGCAGCGCCCGGGCGGCGTATTCATTTTGCCTCTGGATCCGCTGACGCTCCTCCTCCGCCCGGCGCAGGGCCTCCTCGTATTCCCGGCGCTGCCGTTCGATTTCGCGAAGCTGCCCGAACTGCTGGAAGAGCCATTCCCCCACACGGGAATCCAGCGCGCCATGACTCCAACGGTACAAACCGTAGGGATCCGAAAACATCAGGGGATTGTTTCCGGCATAGGCGTAGAGGTTCAATCCGTCGACATAACCTGCGGGATCGCGCTGGAGGAACCGGCCCAGTTCCGGCGAGTAGACCCGGTTGCGGCAATGCAGCAGGCCGGTCTCGGGATCGCGCTGACGCCCGGCATAGGTCCACACATTTCCCAGCCTGCTATCCGGCAGGACAATCCCGTCGCCGTCACGGATCTCCATCACGCCAAACAACGAGTAGCGGTAGGTTTCAACCGGGCGGCCAGCCGCATCCGTCAGGGCGGCAATATTGGCACGCCAATCACGAAGGACGTAGCACGTCGCGCCGCCCCGCCACAAGACCACCGGCGTGTCGGGCGTGTCGGCATACAGCATGGCATTCCCGCGCACCCCGCCGTTGTACTCCTCAACCAGGTTGTCCCCGTCATATACCCAGGCGGTCGTCCCGCCCGCCCCCTCGCGGCTGACACGGCGGTTGCGCGCATCGTAGGCATAGCGCACCAGCGTCATCCCGTTCGAGCGGACCTCCACCAGGCGGGACAGGAAATCATAGCGGTAGCCGCAGCCGTTCCAGTTCGTCAGGCTGCCGTTCCGGTCATACTCCAGCAACGCCTGCCCCACGCGGACATACTCGTTCGCAGGGTTGACCGTTCGATCCACCGAGCCCCGCGCGGCATTGGAGTGGCACAACCAGTTCCCGAGCGGATCGTAGCGCAGCGTTTCGGTGAAGTCGGCGGCCATGGTCTTTTGCGCCGTCACCCGGTTGAGCGCATCATAGGCAAACACGGCGCCATCCCCGTCGCCAGGGGAGCAGAGGGTGACATTCCCGTTGGGATCGCGCGCCAGGACGGCGGTGAATTCGCAGTTGGCGTTCCGCTGTTCCAGCCGGCACAGATGCCCGTGCGCGTCATACCCGCGGGTTTCCACCACCCCGCTGCCATAGGTAATGCTCTGGATGCGCGAATCCGGGGCATAGGAGTAGGCCGCATGCACCACACTGCCGCCCCCGCTCTTCAATGCCGTCAAACGCCCCGCGGGATCATAGACGCGAAGCACCTGAATGCCGGACGGGTAGTCCAGTTGCACGGCATGGTTTCCGGCATCATACCGCCGGTCCAGTCGCCGCCCGTCCTGCCACTCGGCGGTCACACGATTCAATTCGTCGTACTCGTAGACCACCTCATGATCATCGGTGGCGGCACCGGACTGGTTATAGTCCACCGCGCGGGTCAGGCGGGAGAGCCGGTCATATTCAAACCGCTGCTGAACAACCCCGTTGACCAGGACCGCCGCAACCCGGCCAAGCGAGTCGTACCGGTTCGACACCACCGTTCCGTCAGGCTTGATCAGCCCTGAAACCTGCCGGTCATGGCGGAAGGACCAGCGGGTGACGCGGCCGAGTTCATCCGTCACGCCGACCCGGTTGCCGACGTTGTCATAGTCCGTGACCACCGCCTGCGAGTTGGCGTTCACCACCCGGACAGGCCGGTTGGCGGAATCGTAGTTGATGGTGGTGGCGGCCTCTTCCGTGGTGCCGCAGGCCTCCACGCTCCGGGTCATGTTCCCCTGCGCATCATAGGCCGAAAGGGATTTCACGCCTCGCCGGTCGGTACGCTCCACCACCCGGTCAGCGGCATCGTAAGCGGTCATGGCGCAGTCTCCGGCGTCCCAGGTGCGGATCTCGCGCCCCCACCGGTCGTATTCATGGCGCACCGTATGACCGCCGGGATCGGTCACCGCCGAGACGCGCCCGAGGTTGTCATACTCCCGGCAGGTGGCCTGACCCAGTGGATCCAAAGTGGCGACCACCCTCCCCAGCTCATCGTAGCGGGTAACAGCCACCGCACCCAGCGGGTTGGTCACACCCACCGGCAGTCCGCGCACATCATAGGCCGTGGCCGTCACGGCCTCGACCGGAGTCCCGCGCGCCAGGATGCGCGCCACCTCGAGGCCGCGCGGATCGTAACGATACTCATTGACGACACCGAGAGCGTTGCGGTTGCTGACAAGGTTGTCGGCACGGTCATAGAACGACCAGGTCGACTGCTCCACCGGCGTGCCCGCGCCTGCTGTCACGCACTCGACCCGGCCCAATGCGTCGTAGGCGGTGAGTTGAACGACGCCATCGGGACTGACGGTTCGGATCACCCGCCCCAATGAATCATAGTCCATGGTGGTGGCGTTGCCGTTGGCGTCAAGTACGCTGACAATCCCGCCAAACGGGTCATAAGTGAAGCGGCTCGTATGGCCGGACGGATCCGTCGAGGCAACAACGGCTCCAGCCGTATCCCGTTCATTCCGCGTCACATTCCCCCGGGAATCCGAACTGGAAACAAGGCGGTTGGCGGGATCATAGGTCATGGATGTCATCGCGCCCAGCGGGTCGACCTTTCGGACCAGGTTTCCTTCACCGTCGTAAATCAACCTGGTCACGCGACCGGTCATGGCCGCGGCCAGCAACCCGAGCCGGGCCCGGTCTGCGGCGGTGATGAGCCCGTCACCATCCAGGTCGCCCGCAACCCAAACCAATCCCGTGCCTGCGGCAGACTGAAGGGCGTCGTTCACGCCCACGGTATCGGCATCCGGATCCGAGCCCAACACTGCGAGTTCAGCCACCTCGGCCGCCGTGAGTTCCCGGTCATAGAGGCGGACATCATCCAACTTCCCGCAGAACCAGCCGCCGTGGCCACCCGCCTCATACCCGATGCTCCAGACGGGCGAAGGGGAGGTGGACGGCATGAGGCCATTCGTGACGGCCACCCTCACTCCATCCACATAAAGCGAAGCCTGTCCCTCCTTGTAGACCAGGCAAAGATGCGACCAGGCTCCGGCAGGAATCGCCCAAGGCCCCGCCAGCAGCGCCTGACCCTGCGTGGATAACCGGAACTCGGGCCGCCGCTGATTCAGCACGAGACCGCCCTGCCCTTCCCGCATTGTCAACACCTGAAGTGTATTCGTGGTTTCCGCCTGCGGCATAACCCAGACGGACAGGGAGAAGTTGCTGCAGGCATCCCAGGCGCTTGAGCGGGGAATGAGAATCCCGTTGGTCATCCCGTCAAAAGCCAGCGCACTCCCCATGCGACCTGGAGCGACGCACATTGGCTCCGAACCGCACCAGTGCCCGTCAATGGCCGCCGGCGAACTGTCGGCGACCACCATCCCGTTGGTTTCATCCAACTTGAACCAGGCCTCCAGACCATGGCCCAGTGTGGAAGAAGCCGGATTCAAACCCGCCGCCGCTTCCACTCCATCGCCCAGTCCGTCGCCATCGGTATCGGCGTTCAGAGGATCGCACCCGTAATCCCGTTCGCCTTCCGCGAATCCGTCACCATTACGGTCCACACCCTGCGGAAAGAGACCGATGGCCAGGACACCATCATACCCGTCAACCAGGCCGTCCCCATCCGTATCCGGATCGAGGGGATCGGTTCCCTGGGCACACTCATCAAGGCTGCTCATCCCGTCGCAATCGGGATCGGCTGCCGCATCCGATGAATCCTCCGGATTCAATCCCCGCGCGCGTTCCCACGCGTCCGGCAGGCCATCCCCATCCGCATCCAATCCCGGAGGCTCGTTGGTGGAAACGGAGATGTGGTCTACCAGTCCCGTCGCGAACAGCGGCGCTGCCAAGCATAGCCGCGAGAATTCGGGAACCGGATTGACGAGCTCAAGATCCTGCGCCACACGGACCCCATCGCACCAGAGCGCCCACCGCCGGGACACATAGTCCAACCGCACACTAAGCCGCACCCAGCGGGTGGCGGCATTGGAGACGATGCCGTCCGCGGCCTCCCAGCGGCGAGCATTCCCAGCGCCGGAACAAACCACCAGCCGTCCGGCCGGACTAAGATAGAAGGCGGAACCGGAACCTGACTTGACCGGCGGAGGATCCTCCATCAGCCGGGGAACAAGCCTGGCGCGGAAATCACACCAAACAAACGTCATCCCGCTGGCCGCCACGACATGCGTCGCCCGGTTGCTTAGCGCCAACTCCAATGCCTGATGTCCCGACCACGCCTCGCGGTCCTGCACCGAGAGACCATTCCCGGGGTCCGTGCGCCAGCCATTCTGGCCATCCAGAATCCCATTGGTGACAGCGGGTTGCTCGAAGTCCTCATCGAAGGGGACCCGCATATAACCATTGCTGCTGACGGGAGAATAACCGGCTTCAACTTCCATGCCATCCCCGACTCCATCACCATCGCTGTCCTGACAAAGCGGATCGCTGCCCGCCTGGAATTCGGAGAGGTTGTCGAGGCCGTCACCGTCGGGGTCGTCCTGAGGTCCGCAGGACACGCCTTCCATGCCGTCCGGCGCGTTTGTCGTCACGGTCAGCGCATCGAGGAATCCCCTCGACTGCGCCGGCCCTGTGGCGCGGAATCCGGAGTATTCCGGTGCGGAGTGCTCCATGGCGAGATGGGTGGCCATCCTCATGCCGTTAAGGTAGAGCGCCCAGGTCCGCCCGGTGAAGTCCTGGCTGATTGTAAACCGGTTCCAGGCAGGAGCGGGTACAACAACCTGGTTGGTGAGGATTCGCCACTCCTCCCCGTCTCTCACGACAACGCAGCCCGCTCCGTTCACAAAGAATCCGACGGTTGAGGCCTCCGCGAGAACGGGATTGGTGACCCCTGTCCGCGGACATGCTACCGTCCTGAAATCCGTCCAGACCACCGGGAATGAGCGCGCCGCGATTGGCTGGTAGATTGCAACGGTCGAAGTGACCCCGCCCCATTGCAGAGCTTGAAACCCTTCCTGCACCGTATTACCCTGCACCATCGCCAGCCCGTCCGGCGGATCCACCCGCCAGCCGTGCGTTCCCGCGAGAGGTCCGGTCCCGACATCGGGCTCCTCGAAGGTCTCGCGGAAAGGAAGGCCATTGAACACTCCTACTTCCCCCGCAGGAAAGCCTCGCAGCAGTTCAACGCCATCGCCCATGCCGTCGTGGTCGGTATCCGGGTTTGCCGGGTTTAGTCCGAGTTGAAATTCATCCGCATTGCTGAGGCCGTCACGATCGGCGTCGGCCGCATCCGACCCATCCGCCGGATCGGCGGGATTCAGCCCGTATTCGAGTTCCCAGTCATTCGGCAGGCCATCGCCATCCGTGTCGAGTTCACCGGGCGCGCCTTCCGTGACGCGGATATCATCCAGCCAGGCGGAGTTGTTCACGCCTCCTGAGACACGCAGGCCGGTGTATTGGTTCAAGGCATGCGCCATCCGGATGCCGGTTGCCGCCGGGCGCCCGTTCCAATACAACGACCAGACCTGATTGGAGAAATCCTGATGCACGGTGAACCTGATCCAATTTGTTGCCGCTGTGAGCACGACATTGGTCAGCGTCACCCAGTTGGTTCCGTTTAGCACCACGGGCCATCCGCCGGAATTGAGGAAGAACGCCGCGGTGGAGTCAGGCGATACCGCCGGGACGCCCGCCTTGTCGCGCCGCGCCGGGATCGCCCGCCAATCGGTCCAAGTCTCGCGGCCAAGCACTCCCTTGACCCTTTGCCTGAGCAACGCGGCATTGGTCGATGGCATTAATTGCAGGGCTTGCAGGCCTTCCATTTTGTTACTGGATTGGACCCTAGCCCAGTTGGCGGGCTCCGCGATCCAGCCGTGCTGACCGCAAATATCCCCGGGCAGAACCGCAGGCGCCTCGAATGGTTCCATGAACGGCACCGTGGCGGCAACCGAGGTGTCCACGTTTGTCACCGACTGCCCGGTGGCGGCTTCGACGCCATCGCTCCACCCGTCATGATCCGTATCCGCATCACGGGGATTGCCACCCCGCAAGTACTCATCGCTATTGTCCAACCCGTCATGGTCGGGGTCACCACTTGCGTCCTGTGGGTCATAGGGATCCAGTCCCTGTGCCAGTTCCCATTCATCAGGCAGGCCGTCCGCATCGGAATCAGGCGTCAGGTCCGGCGGCGCATTGGAACTCACGGCAATCTCATCCAGAAGGGTATCCGCATAGGCCGCACCGGTAAACCTCACCCGCGAGAATTCCATGGCTGTGCCGCTGAACGGGAGGCTTCTGACCAGATTGGTTCCATTTAGCCAAAGTCCCCACCGGCGGCGGGAATAGTCCAGTTGCACCGTCACCCTCGCCACTCCGCCGGACACCATACCGGGATCATTCGTGACGACGCTCCATTGACCCGGCGGCCAGGTCCGGTCAAAGACCACCAACCGGCCGGCCCCGGTGAAATAGAAGGCCGCCACGGTAGCGGCGTCCGGCGGTGTGTTCATGGCCACTTGGCGCCACACCGGAGCGGCGAGGAAATCTATCCAGATGCGGCCGACACGGTATGCGGATATGGGATGACTGGCCATCGCCGCATCATTCGTGGCGCCGGCGAGACTCAGGCATTGTGCCCCCCTCAGCCCCGGGCGTGATGCCGAGATCGCCCGGGCCGTCGCGCTGGCGCTCCACCCATGCTGTCCGGACAATCCCCCGGCCGCGAGCGGGGTCTCGAATGTCTCCAGAAAAGGAAGGGACGCCAGAGCGTGCCCGTTTGTCGGCGATAACCCGTTAAGCACCTCCGCGCCATCGCCCATGCCATCGCCATCCGTATCCCCCGCTGCGGGATTGCATCCATACCGGAGTTCCTCCGCCAGCGTCAGGCCATCGCCATCAGCATCCGACACGGCATCGTCCGCATAGTACGGATCCAGCCCGAGAATCCGTTCCAGATAACCGGGAATCCCGTCTCCATCCTCATCGGGATCGGACAGGACGATATTGATATTGCGGACAACGGCCGTGACCACAAGCGGAGGTTCGACCTGTTCGCCCTGCGCTTCCCAGGATTCCCGCAGGTTGTCCGCATTGGAATCGAGCCAGGCTGCGACACGCCACGAGGTGGGCGCCTGCCCGACTACGATATGATAGGCGCCCGTCGTGGCGAGACTGGTTTCAACACTGAAATTCGTTCCCGATGCCGGCACTGCAACCACATGTACCTGACCGGTTTGAAATCCGTTGTAACCCACCGTCCCGTTGATTGAGGGTGTGAATCCAGCGCCCGACAGCTCGAAGGCGAAAAGGTGTTTCGCCTGACCGACCGTGGCGGGGGCATAGTCGCCGGACACCCCCTCGTTCCACGGCCACTCTACAGCAACACCCTCCTCCATCAGCCGCGTGTAAAGGCCTGCGGCCAAGTGCTTGAGCTGGCCGACATTGACCGCACTGAATGAATTGGTTCCCCCCGCCTGAACCTGCTGCCAGACCTCATGGCCTGCGCCACCGGGCAGGGCGGCCTCCAGCTCACAGGCCGCATTGGTCAACAGCCAGCGCGCCTGGCCTTCCATCAACGGCGCATAATCATTGACGATCACGTTGGTGGCCAGCACATGCCGGACCGTCCACCAGCCCGGATCAGCCTTGGCGAGTGAGCTGCCCTGTCCCAGGCCCCACGACAACAGTCCGACCAGGATACCTGTGCCTCGCCAACCCCAGCGCACCGTCATGGCCATCTCTCCTCCAGGGCCTTCACGTCATCACCGTTGACGGATCCATCCCCGTTGACATCCGCGCGGCGGAGTTCATCCGGAGAGACCGCCGGCATGGACTGGTTGATTTCCACCGCGCGATTCAGGGCATCGTACGCGGTCAACAGGGCATGCCCGTCATCATCAATGATCGCGACCGGGTTGCCGTTGGCGTCATAGGCGGTGCGGGTACGCTGTCCCAAGGCGTTGACGGTTTCAGCCGCGCGCCCGGCGGCATCGTAACGCGTTGTCTTGCGATGTCCCGCAGGATCCGTGACCGCGGTGATCGCGTCAAACAGATCGTACTCGTAGCGGGTCATATTCCCGAGAGGGTCAACTTCCAGAATTTTACGCCCCATGACGTCGTACCCGGTTTGCCAGTTGTTCCCGAGATAATCCGTCGCCAGTACGGGAAGATTGCGGACATCGTACTGGGTGCGCTTTTCCCGCAATAATTGTCTTGAAGGGTCAAGGGATGCAACGGCAACGGGGTTTCCATTGCCATCAAGGGTGAACACGGTTGAACCACCGATCGCGTCAATGGTCCGGCGCCGGCGCCCCAACGCGTCATACTCAAAGCCCTCGCGGCGGGACTCCCCCGTAGCGGAATTCGCGACCCGGTTGGTGACATTCCCGGCCTTGTCATACTCATAGAGTGTCACAAGGCCATTGGGGGACACTTCCCCGTTGCAGCGGCCGAGAACATCATACTCTTTGCGAACCACACCTCCGGCGGGATCGGTGATGGAGGTCAGATGTCCGGCCGGATCATAGGCGTGACGGGTCGTATAACCCCGCCGGTTGACCGTCCCGGTAATGCGTCCCGCCGCGTCATATTCGACCCGCGCCCGCTGACCGAGCGCATCCGTGGTGCAAACCAGCCGGTTGAGCGGATCATACTCCAGCCGGGTGGCGTGGCCGCGCCGGTCTGTGACGACGGTCTTGTTGCCCGCAAGGTCATACTGGCTCACGATCTCTTTTCCGGAGGGATCCTCCTCCCTGACCACTCGATCCATTCCGTCGTACCGGTATCGCGTGCGCCGCTCGCATCCACTCCCGGCTCCTTTTGTCGCGACCACCATCCGTCCGTAGAGGTCATACCCCCAGGTCGAGACGCATCCCGACGGCAGGACCTCCCGGATCTTGTTTCCACACGCGTCATAGGTGCGAACCAGGGAATTGGAGGCGGGATCGGTGATGACCACGGGGCGATTCAGGGCATCATACCGGGTTGCCGTGGAATACCCGCGCTTGTCGGTTTCCAGAATCACGTTACCGGCCGCATCGTATGTCCTGCGGGTTTGATACCCGAGGGGATCGATCGTCCGAACCACGCGCCCGGCCGCATCGTAGTCGAACCGCGACACGGCTCCATTCCGGTCCACGGTCATGACGATATTTCCGGCCGCATCATACGAAATCCCCTCCCTCCCGCCGAGGGCGTCCGTGGTGTTCGTCAGCCTGCCGGTGGCATCGTAGTCAAAGGTCGTCACCGCCCCAAGCGGGTCGGTTTGACGGCGTTTAAGCGAAAAGGCGTCGCTGACATACAGGGTCCGGTGACCGAGAGGATCGGTTGTGGAGGCAATATTGCCCGCAGCGTCATAGCGGGTCATCGTTGTCCCGCCAAGCGCATCGGTCACGGCGGTGCGCCGGTTCATGCCGTCATAGGCATAACGAGTGGTCATCCCCCGTGCATCGGCGAGGGCAATGAGATTGCCGACCGCATCGCAGGTACGCGACAGAAATCCACCGTCGGGATTCACGATCCACACCTGTCGACCCAGGGCATCATACGCCAACCCGTGGACCTGGGCGTCGGGTTGTCCGACCCCCACCGTCCGGTTGGTCACACGCCCCGCCGCATCATATTCATAACCAGTGATCAAACCCCGCGGATTGATCTCCCTGACAAGGTGCCCCGCCAAATCATAGTCCCATCGTGACGCCGAACCCAGCGGATCGGTCATTTCCACCAGACGGCCAAAGGCGTCATAACGGGAAACAGTCAACCGTCCGGCCCGGTCCATGAAGCGACACAGGTTCCCTCCGCCGTCAAGGATCTGGAGAGTGGAGGTTCCGGCCTCATCAACCGTATTGGTGACCCGTCCGAGCGCGTCGCAGGCAAAGGTCCTGACGAACCCGAGCTGGTTCGTCTCGGCCACCCGGTTCCCCTCGTCATCACAGGCCCACGCCCGGGTGGCTCCCACCGCATTTGTCTCCTGCAGCAATCTGCCCGCGGCATCATAGGAGTACGCGGTTACGCGCTGGCCGGCCAGACCCGCGCCGACGGTCTGCAGGACAACCCTCCCCAGGGCGTCGCGGCTGTATTGGATGTCAGCTCGCCCGGACTCGCGTTCTGCAACGAGCCTGCCCGCCCGGTCATATACTGATTGATGCAAGGATCCATCAGGCTTCATTGTGGCGACCAGCCGCCGGTGCCGGTCGTAGTCGAAGCGGGTGATCCGCCCCAGCGCGTCCTGTTCCGCGATCCTGAGGCCGCGGGCATCATAGGTCGTGCGGTTCGTGGCTGTGAGCCCGCCCCACCCCCTGATTTCCATGACGGGCCGGTCCAGGGCGTCATACACGCGCGACATCCGGCTGACCACCCGTCCGGCGGCAGCGGCCAGCGCTGTGTTCGTGACATTGCCGGCGGCATCATAGGTCATCCGCCTGACATGACCGAGCGGATCCGTTTCGCACTCGACCTGGCCGGCGGCATCGTAGGCCATGACGGTGCTGCGCGCCGTCCCCGTGCCCGCCCGGACGATCCGGTTGGTCACTCGGTTCAGCGCGTCATATCGTGATACGGTCACCACCGGCAGGGGGATTTCCGCAGGCGTACAACCCGGATAGCCCGCCTTGAACTGGACTTGGGTGCTGATATTCCCGTTCGCGTCATACACGGTCTCGACGCGGTTGCCTATGCGGTCCACCTCGCAGACGGGATCGTTGTTGCCGTTGAATTCCGCCCGGGCTCCGAAGCCGCGCCGGTCATAGGCTTCAATGATATTGCCGCGCGCATCATAAAAGTTCTCCCAGGCCGCGCCGAGCGGATCGTACTTGCGCACGGGATTGTCGCGGGAATCATATTCCGTGACCCTCAACCCGCCGAGCGGATCCACCTCATAGATCACCCTGCC
The DNA here is from genome assembly GCA_964406065.1 of uncultured Verrucomicrobiota bacterium. Taxonomy (GTDB): domain Bacteria; phylum Verrucomicrobiota; class Kiritimatiellia; order CAIKKV01; family CAITUY01; genus JAABPW01. The sequence goes on along the minus strand of CAYOQM010000001.1, from coordinate 42,380 downwards.
CAAGGCGTCGTAGGTGCGGTCTGACCGGTTTCCCAGCGCATCAAACGTCAGTGTTTCATGCCAGAGTCCGTCATACTCGTGCCGGATCACGGCTTCCTCGTCCGTACCGGCGGCCGAGACCGTCTGGATGAGCCGCTCGTTCGGATCGTAGACAAATCGGGTTTCGACACCGGCCTCGTCGCATTCCCGCGTCTTGCGCCCCGCGGCGTCATAGCCGGTCTGCCGGTGTCCGCCCAGCGGATCGGTCACGCGCACGCAGTTGCCGCGGCTGTCGTAATCAAAGGCCCATTCAAAACCCCGGCGGTTGCGGGTCTTCACCGCATTGACCCCGTTCGCATCGTAGTCCGATTCCTCGGCGGTGCCGTCGGGAAAGGTTTTCCGGACGAGATTCCCGAACCCGTCATACTGGCGTGATTCAACCCGCCCGAGGGCATCGGTAGTGCTGATGAGGCGCCCCTGCCCGTCATACGCGAAACAGGTCGCGTGTCCAAGGGCATCCACGGCGCGGACCGGTTTATTCAGCACGGGGTCGTACTCATAGCGCCGCACATTGCCTTCCGGATCCGTCCAGGACACGAGATTACCGCGTGAGTCGTAGGCAAAGGCGTGGCGGGCGCCGCCGTGATCGGAGGCCACCATGTTGTGCGCCAGGTCGTAATAGAAGAAATAATCCGAATCATCCCGGCCAGGATCGAAATGGCGGTAGCAGACGGACAACGCGAACCCGTCCACCGAGACCGCGGCAGGATTGGTCGCCCCCTGGAGCAAGGCGAGGCAGGCTGTGAGGATGCTGATATCCGGCCATCTCCAGCAGGCCCGGTCACCGGTGACATCGAGCGTGATCCAGGCGGTGTTGGTGGACATCCAGTTGGTCCCCAGCATCCCTAGAGCGGAGAGGCGAACCGGCGCCGTGGCGCTCGCCCTCACGGAGAGCAGCACCTTGACGATATCGTTGCTCAAGCCCGGCACCGCGAACTGCCAGCCGGTCGCCTTCAGGAAATTGCTGGCCGTCAACGAGGCCGTATGCGCCATAATCCCGTTGGTCTCACCTGAGGCACACTCGATGTTCTCCCAGGTGCTGGTGGCGGGGGAAGACACCCGGCTTGCCGGATGCTCCGCCAACAAGTTAAACCCGTCGCTGGTCTGATAGGCCAGTTCGCCTTCCCTGACATACACCTGGCTGATGTCGTTGGACGCGTTATAGACCACGCCCTGGAGGCTGCCGGAACCCGGCATGAAGGAATAGGTCGTACCCTTGAGGTACAGGTAGTCGACTTCGTTGCTCTTCCCCTCGGCCCTCTCGCCGTCCCAGTACTTCCAAACACGGTCAGCCATGCTGTTCGACGCGTAATAGGCGCAGGACACGGAAAAGCCGCCCGGATCCGTGCGGCGCACAAGATTATGCCGCAACGCATCCTCCGCACCGGCAGAATCGTAGGCATAGCGCGTCACCCCACCCATCACGTTGGTCACCGCCGCGAGATCATCCCCGTTATACATGAAGCCCACGGACCGTCCCGTGGAATCGCACAGGCGAGTCACTTTCGCGTCGGCGCGGTCATGCTCGTAGAACAGGTTCAGGGACTGCCCGACGGCATCTGAAATATGAGCCAGCCGCCCCACCGCGTCGTAGTGGTACACCACCTCGTTGCCGGATGGATCCGCCCGGCGCAGCAGCCTGCCGTCCGGCGAAAACGCCAGACGCGACAGGTCGCGGTTGAGCACCCAGTATTCATTGTTGGTCCTGACAAGTTCGAAGGTGGTTCCCGGCAGGTACTTGTATTGGCCGTCGGAATTCCGGGTATAGGTGATCCCGAGGTGAAAGGTGTCGACCACCACATCCAGCGAGGCATTCTGCACATACGCATCCAGCCGGAGCCTTGCCTGGAGGGTATTGAGCTCGCTCCAGGTCCAAGAGGGACGATCCGACGTGATATCAACCGAGTCGAAATCATAGGCCCGGTGCCCCCAGGTGACGGAGTTGCTCCCGCCCGCGGAAAGGTTCATGGCAAAACCGTACTGGGGATGATCGCGATCGTAGGCGGTTGCCCCGATGGAGGTCAGGTCAACCTGAAGGATCGTGGAGGGCCCCGCCGGAGGCTGGAAATTCCAGCCGCCTGCCACGAGCGGCGGCAGGGAGGCGATCGGGCCGTAGTAATGGGCCACGTTGCCGTATCCACCCATGGCGTCCGGCGGGCCGGTGGCCTTCGCTCCCTGTTCCCAATTGGGCGCGCTCAGGCAGACACTCGCGTAGGCACTGGTATAGGAGACATCCGGGTAAATGGGAATCGTCCCCTCGGGCGTAACATAATGGATTACCAGATCGCCGGGAAACTCCAGCCGCTCGGCATGGTTCCACGACCAGCCATAACCGAACAGGCCGGACGACTCGCGCCTGCTCCGGTAGTTCCGCGACAATTCCAGCGGGCGCCCTCGTGATTTCAGGGCGAGATCCACCTCCTCGCGCTGGATCCATTCGCCTGTGGCCATATCGACGGGGATGTTCGCGAACCGTTTCAGGGTAACACCGGAAGGCGCCGCCTGGGGAGCCCCCGGACAGGATGCGGCCATGAATCCGCAGCCGGCCAACGAAAGAAGAAGGAGCCGCCTGGCCGCGTCCCTCATCACTTACCGCCCGCCGCACGGTTGGTGTACGGCCCCATGGAGAGGTCGCCGCCGGGTGACAGGCTACGGATCACCGCCTGCTCCAGAACCGCCTGACCGGCCACGGTCAGGTTCGTCAGCGTCCCGGTGGACCCGCTCAGTTGCCCCTTCACCGCTAGATTGGTATTTACCGTCATGCTTCCCTCGACGGTCAATTCACCACCCTGACAAAGCCGAAGTGACGCCAGCACGATCACCAGCCCCAAAACGGCGCCATAACAGGCTTTCCTCTTCTGATTCATATTGCCTCCCTCCATTAACGTACTTAGCTCGACCACCGCTTATCAGCGGCGGCTACAGATTTTTGAAGAAAACCCCTCAGGGGCGCCATGTGATCGAGCCCTCCGGGTATAGTCTCACGCTCTTGCCGCCCAGACCGGGCATCGGTTCGGCAAAGCCCGCCGTGCCGCCCATCACGACCTGATCCCCGCTGCAGGCGGCAGCGAGAGCGGCGGCCATGCTCCGCTTGGGGCCATGCCCGCCGGCGGGAACAGGCGCCCATCCATCATTACTATCGTTGCCGGAATCCGAATCGGCATAGAGCACGGCCAGACGGCTGGCGGGATCGAGCGGGTTGGTTCCGCGCCGGATCTCATCACCGTCGGACAACCCGTCGCGGTCAGAGTCCGACTGAAGCGGATCAGTGTGATGGACGAGCATTTCACCGGCATCGGATAGACCATCGAGATCCGTATCGAGATCATGATCACCCACAAGGTAGAAGCAGGCGTTGGAAGCCGGAGGAAGCGGCGCCAGCCAGATCAATGAATCCGCCCCGGCGGGATCCAGCGCGGCGGCCTGACAGGACCAGTCCCCGGCGACGAGATTGGAGCAACAGTAGATGTCGAGCCGGTGGGTGAATTCGGATGACCAGACGACCTTCAAGACCAATCCGGACGGGGCTACGCGAAACTCCGCAACCCTCAGTCCGGACTCCGCCGCCCCGACAGGCAGCACTATCAGCAGCCCCAACCCGACTATCACCGCGAACACCCGCCTCATCAGCCCTCCTGTTACCTGATTAATTGTTGACCTATACTAACTATTAGTTATCGATGCAACTATATTAATTCTATTTAGCATTTTCCCGTGCTACCCGAAAGTCGTCAGCGAGGTTCTGGCGCAACCTCACGCGCCCCACAATCGGCACTGATTCCTCTTGTACGGCGCTACCCAATGGTTAAAATAGGGCGCGTCTTCCAAAACCGAAAGGCATGACATGAAAGATAACCCATTGAGCCGGATCATGAAGCCGGTCTGTCTGGCGTTGCTCAGCATCGTCGCGCTGTTCCCGGCGGGATGCGCCACTTGGAAAACACCTACCCTCATCCTCTACAACGGCGACGCCAGCGAGGCAGCGTTGCTAAAGGTCCCCTTCAACGTGGATATCCGGTATCTTGACGGAGTCCCGGTCGCCAAAGCGTTCGGACAGGATGAGGCGCTGATCCGAATCGAACCGGGCTCCCATACCGTGGAAGCACGTTATGCCATCCTCTACCCCCTGCCCGGGAGCGATTTCGAGAAGATCCAGTCCGATTACTACGCCTTCTCGTTCGACTGCCTCCCCGGGGGAACCTACCGGATTGAGTGCAACGATCCCCGCACCTTGGAAGGCGCGCGTCGTTTTGCCCGGACGCCGGTGTTCAGCGTGCTCCCCCGCGTTACCGTCCTCCGGAAAACTCCCATCCCGCCCGCGCCAGCTCCCGTGCTGGAGTCCGACCGACCCGTGGAGAAGCCAAGAATCACGCCCAACACCGACAAGTCGTCCGAATTAAAGCGGGTTTGGGAGAATGCGTCACCGGCAGAGCGTAGGGCTTTTCTTGAATCGATGAATCCGCCGCACTGCGAGACAACCGAGCCGGTTCCCGCGCCCTGAGCCCGTGCCCCTGCCCCGCTTACCAGCAGGCAAGCGGCAGGAACACATGGTCGGGGCTCATTTCAGGGCATC
>CAYOQM010000001.1:31904-37758 GCA_964406065.1 uncultured Verrucomicrobiota bacterium | reverse complement strand
GTTCGCCTTGTTCCCGGGTTGCTTGCGCCGCCGAACGGGTGTACCAGGCGGACTCGTCCCTCGCCGCGAGATCCACGGTGTCCGGGCAAAGGGCGAGCATGAGGCCGGTCTCTCCTGCGCCGGCATGGTCGAAGGGATACTGGCGGATGATGTCGGGGGTCATGAGCGGATGGCCCTGAATCCAGCTGAACGGGTCATCGCCGGCGGCCTGCTGGGCATAGTAGTCGGCCATCTTGCCGTTCCCCCACCAGCCTTCGCCGCGGTCCTTTTCGAGGAACTCGAAGATCGCCTGCCGGGCGGCGAACTTGAACGCGAGATCCGTCGGCATGCCGGTGGCAAAGTTTTCGCTCTGGTGATGGATAAAGAAATGGATGTTGCGGAACCCGATGCGCAGCAGGCTGCGGAAAATGTCGCGGGCCAGGGGCTGGAGGTGATCGGCATCGACATGAACCGTCCCCCTGCCCTCGGGGGGTTCGACGGCGTAACTGGCGGCGCCATAGTAGAAGACCGGAAGAATCACGAGCGGACGTTCCTGCTCGATGAGCTCGAGCACCTTGACCACGACGAGGGTATCCATGCCCACGGGCAGGTGATCCCCGTGGTATTCCAGAACCCCGAGCGGAAGCACCACCGGCCAGCGTTCGGCAATGGCCTGCCGGATCAACGGCGGCCGCATGAGTTCATAGCGCATTGCACCCTCCTGATCAGCTGGGATAGCCCATGACGGTGTAGTAGGCCAGGTTAGGCTGGCTCACGTCCATCCGTCCGATCTGGCATATCAGCGGTACGGAGCTCTCCACCTTCAGCGCATACTGGCCATAGGGAATCTTGTAGCCCCCGATCCCCTCGTCCACCCGGAAACAGCGCACGCGCCGCGCCGCGACCGTCTGTACCGGGATCGCTTCCGCCTCGCGGTCCGTGTAGTAGACGGTCATGGCCACCTGTGCCTCGGCATCGTTGGGATTGAGGAGCACGAGCGACTCATGGCCCTTGAGCGGACCGTTGCCCGGCTGGGGAATGTCGCCGTCCGGGAAAAACCATACCTTGCTGCCGTGCGCGGGATTTGTCATGGGAGTGTTCCTTACAGGCACACGAGGTTCATGTGTTTGCGAGACAGGCGTTCCACGCCCCCCTTCTTGACGCGCACGCCGTTTTCCCAGCGCAGGCCGAAGTCGTGGTCATAGAAGAAGGTGTCCACCTGGAAGGTCATGTTCTCCTGCAGGTCATAGGTTGAGGTCGACTCCATCCAGGGGCGCTCGACTTCCATCATGCCGATGCCGTGGCAGGGTCCATAGAGCATGAAACGGCCGTATCCCCGGGCCTTGACCCAGTTTTCATACTCGCTGACCACGGCGGCGGCCGGCTATCCGGCGCGCATCAGGTCCATGGTCTTGACGTGGGCCTCGAGTCCGAACGCCAGCAGATCCTGCTTGCGGGCGGGGAGTTTGCCGATCGAAAACGGCAGGCCAACGCTCGAGCTGTAACTGCCCACGCGCGCTCCAATGTTGAGCTGAATCATCGCGTTACGCTTGATCTTGTTATGGGTGGGCCTGCAAATGGCGTTGTTGGTGCGAGGTCCGCAGAAGCAATACAAAGCGTGGACCTCGTACTCGCCGCCGTGCTTGTAGATTTCGCGCTGGGCGATGCCGATGACCTGCAGTTCGGTCATGCCGGGCTTGATCTCGCCGAGGATGGCGTCGATGGCGGCCTCGCTGATCTGGAAGGCTTTTTTCATAAGCGCGACCTCGGTCGTGCTCTTGGCGATGCGCAGGTTGATGAGAGTGTCATCGGCCTTGATGAACTCCACGCCCGGCAGATCCTCCTTCAGACGCATCCACACCGGGAGGGTGGTGATGGACCACGACACGATGCCGAGTTTCTTCAGTTTCCGGCCCGGCATGGCGCGTTTCACGACATCCCGGTAGGAGGCCACGGGAATGCCGGGGTATTGCGGCTCGGCCGATTCGCGGTACTCCACCATCTTGAGAATATCCGGCACAACGCTGCGGCCCTCGGCGTAGGTCAGGCTTTCCGGGCCGATGATCAGCACCGGCTTGCCGTGCGCAGGGACAAAGACGGCGGCCGCCTCGAAGGTCGGCCAGTATTCCGTGAGGTAGCGTACATTGGCGAAGTCCGCCTCGTTGCCATGCACGAGGGCGGCGTCCAACCCCGCCTTGCGCAGGTTGGCCTGGAAGCGTTGAATCCTGGTCTTGAACTCCGATGTTGTGATGCCGTTCATTGACTGTCCTTTTCTGTTGATGATGTCTGGAGCAATGCGGGGTAGTTGTGCCAGAACATCCCCGGGGATGCAACACGATTTTCGCTTAGTGAACCGAACTTTATCAAAGGAATTGTCCTGAAGGGAAGTTCATGATTATATGGCGGCAACACCAACAAGGAAGCCGATGTGAGTATGCCCATTGATCCGGAACGATTGAATCCCGCAGCGTATGCCTACGTCAGTTTCCTGATCTTCTGTTTCGGAGCCTGCATGGGCAGTTTCCTGAATGTCTGCATCTACCGCATTCCCCGCGAGGAATCCATCGTGAAACCCCGCTCGCATTGCCCGCACTGCATGACCCCCATCGCCTGGTACGACAACATTCCCCTGTTGAGCTGGTGCCTCCTGAAGGCGCGGTGCCGCCAATGCGGCGGAACGATCTCCCCGCGGTACGTCATTGTCGAAGCCCTGATCGCCCTGCTGTTCCTGCTGGTGTGGTTCAAACTTCCGATCATGGGGCTGCCTGCGGCCTTTGCGTTGACGCCCGTCTTTGATCCGGCCATCATCCCCGTCTTCTGGCTCGCGGTGTTCGGGCTGGCGCTGGGCACCTTCGTGGATCTGGAACATATGATCATTCCCGACCGCGTCTCCCTGGGTGGTATTGCCACCGGCCTCACGCTCAGCGCCCTCGTTCCGTCCCTGCAGGGCCAGCCGGACGGCTACGGCGGATTCCTGTCCTCCTTCCTCGGCGCCGCCCTCGGAGTGGGAATCCTCTGGTTCATCGCGGTGCTCGGAAAGCTGATCTTCCGGAAGGACGCCATGGGCATGGGCGATGTGAAACTGATGGGCGCCATCGGAGCCTACCTGGGCTGGCCCTCGGTCCTGTTCACGCTGATGGTTTCGTCGTTCCTGGGCGCCATTGTCGGCGTCTCGCTGGTCCTGACAGGAAAGAAGGAAATGCAGAGCCGGATTCCCTTCGGCCCCTACATCGCCCTGGCCGCGCTGATCTGGATGTTCTGGGGCCCCGGCATCTGGAATGCCTACATCAACTGGCTGCTCCCGCCACAACCGATGTGACATCGGATCAAGGGGCCAGCGCCTCTGCGGCATTGGTTACCGTCTTAAAGTCGACCCCCAAGGTCTGGAAGTGCTTTTTGCCGCATTTGATCTTCTGATTTTCCGACCTTCGGCGTTTATCGTCATCAAGACTGCTCTTGGTTTCGCGGACAAGGTAAATCCTGCTGTCACGCTCGGCAACGATGGCCCAATCGGGGTTATACTCTCCAATGGGCGTATCGACGACGAACCAGCGCGGCAATTTCATAAACAGGCGGACATCCTCCATCCCATCAAGTTGCCGGGCAAATTCATGTTCCACTTCTGAATCGTAAGGTATGTAGTCGAACAGGGTCTTGTCCTTGTTCTGCACGGCGTAAAGACTGGCGAGGTAGGACTCAATTTCCTCAGACTCAAACAGCCTCATTTCATACTCCTGCCCGGAAATCTTTTCGTATTTGATCCCATCCACGATCATATTGTGCAAGGTGCTGTTGATGATCCGGGCTACTTCAGTCATGAAGGCTTGCGCATTCACAGGAAAATCGGAGAGACGGCCAGAGGTTGTCAGTATGCGAACCAACGTATGCCGGGTGAGTTCAGTCTCACCCTGGAGAAATGCCAGGATGTCAGGAAGAGCCTTGACCTTGGGCGCTTCCGCCGATTTAGCCTCCAAGACGAGACCGGCCCGGAGACCTGCCTTTGTGACTTCCAACTCCTCCCTGGTCGTGGAGATAGTAATCGGACGAATGGCCTCCATATTCTTAACGGCAAGGGACGCCCGATTAATCAATTCCATGGTGTCAAACTCAACGGAATAAGAGGTTTTCTTGTTAATCCGTTCCCACAACACCTTGAAATCATCATTCAGTTTAACCTCTTTTCGGAACCTCAATTTCCGACGCTCCCGGGCATTGACGATGCGGTTCTTGAATATGTATTTCCGCATTTCATCAAGTATGGCACCCCGCAGAGGGACATAGTCGCGGGCAATGTGCAGGACAAACCCCTCGCGGGCTGGATCAAACTTGTCCTGAATATCGCCTTTCTCATCCAGATACCCCCTGGCCTTGAGGTCTTCCCATATTTTCACTGACTCATCCTGCCCAATGGGCTTTGGCTCGCCCCCTTCCGCTCCGGGTCTGACAAGACGCGCGAAAGCCGTCTTCTCAATACGTCCGAATTTGATCTGGCAATCGCTTTCTATGTCGGCCTGAAGTCCGCGGGCGTATTCCTCAAAACTCTCTCCGGCAATGACCGTTAGGCGGTTGATGGCATCATCATAGACGCGTTCCCCGTCCTGATTAACCGGCAGGCGCAACCCTCGCCCAATAATTTGGCGGCGCTCCCGCTCGGTTCCCAATTCCCGAAGACTGCAAATCTGGAATACATTGGGATTATCCCAGCCTTCCTTGAGGGCCGAATGACTGAAGATAAAACGCAAGGGTTCATCCTGCGAAAGGAGCCTCTCCTTGTCCCTCATGATCAGGTTGTAGGTGTCCTCATCATCCTTGGTGTCGCCTCGCGTATCCTTGACCACGCCTTTCTTGTCCTGTGAAAAATAGCCGTTATGCAGGGTTTCCACAGGATGCGGCAACAGCCCCTTGTACAGTGGTTTTGCGGCGAGTTCGGAAAATGATTCCTCAAACCATTGGGCAATGCGACCCTTTTGCGCAGTGCCGTCTTCCGTATACGCCCTATAATTGGCCACGCGGTCGATGAAGAAAAGGGACAGCACTTTCACCCCCTTATCCTTCATCTTCACTTCCTTTTGCAGATGCCGCTCGATGGTTTCCCGGATCTGCGCCTTCATGATGTCCTCGGACATACCGCCTTCTTCCTGCCCCTGACGGATCATCCGGCCATTATTGAACTCGATCCGCTCCAAGCCCGGCTCGGCACTGATGTTCGTGATGATAAAGCCATGCTGGTATTCAGGACGCGCTGTGTTCCGGGGCGGCTGGTGGGTTCGCTCATAAAGGTCATCGCCCTGTTTGACGGTAAAACTCTTGGCTTTCGGACCCTGAGGCGTATCCACATTTACGGTCACCTTTGCATGCGGCGTCTTGGCACCCTTGGCATAGTCGATCTTGTCCAGCCTGACAAATACCCCATTGAAGTTGTCGTCAGTTCGGACGGATGAGACCTCGATCCGCTTCACAAGCCGCAGATCATAGGCCCTGATTGGATCGAGCTTATACAGCAGGTTGTACGGGTTGATATGTGTGGCCGAATACCGGAAGCAGGCCAGCGGGTGCAACTGCTCGATTGCCCGGCGTGATTTCGGGGTATTATCCACACTTTGCGGCTCATCAATGATCACAATCGGCCTGGACGCCTGGATAAACTCGATGGGGCGCCGCCCGGACATCACATCCCGCTCCTGATGGATGACATTCAACCGCTTGCGTTGCTCATCAGTCAGCGTGGCATAATCCACATCATCACCGGCATCCTTCTGGAACGCCTGGATATTGATCACCATGATTTGAATCTGGTTGCTTGTGGCAAATTGCCGGACTTTGCCCAGTTTGCTGGAGTCGTAGACAAAGGAGTCAAACGGCACATTGTTGAAAA
>CAYOQM010000001.1:25443-31894 GCA_964406065.1 uncultured Verrucomicrobiota bacterium | reverse complement strand
ACCACCTTTACGGAATACAGGTTGTTGAGCTGGCGCAGGCTCTCGAAATGCTCCCGGGTGATCTCGATGCTTTTCAAGACGCCTTCCCGGATTGCGACGCTCGGCACGACGATAATGAATTTCTTGAATCCGTATTTCGCGTTCAGGTCGAAAATAGTCCGCAAATAAACGTATGTTTTGCCCGTTCCGGTTTCCATTTCGATTGAGAAGTTCGGGAACGTATAACCGGAGGGGCCATCAGCCACATAGGGTTCCAGGAGACTCCCCGCCTTTGGAATGTCATTGGTTTCCTGAATTCGCTGAACATTCTCAAGAATACGAAGGGGGCTGACGATGGCGGGGTTGGATAGCCCGACATCCTTGAAGAGTTCGGTGTCAAACGTCTGAAACGCCGTGGCAAAGTCCGTCTGCGCGGCGGCCTGCCCCTCGAAAATATCCACAACGGCTTTGATTGCCTCGTGTTGATACGGGAGGTTGGCGTCAAATTTCAGCTTCATGGCTTTTCCATACCCTTCAGATATCGTGCAAAAGCTTGATCAAAATCGGACAAATAGCCCTGGTCCTGCTTAATGCGAAATTTTTCAAATTCGCCATGCGCCTTGGCAATGGCCATGTCATGCGAGATTGCGCCAGCATGTCGCAATATCTGCTGATCCGTGTAATTCAGAAAGGCTTCAATCTTCTTGATCCAGTCTTTCATCCTCATGACTTGCCGACTCAGTGCCCGCAACTCTGCAAAATCAATGAACATCGCCACCAATCTGTTCAACTTGGAGACTTCCGCCTGATTGAGGTAATTCTTTGCCACAGTCACATCACTCTTGAGAACCTTGCCCTTGGGCGCATTTTTCCACGTCGTTAAACCCATGAAGGGCTTATCGCTATCAGCCCGCTGATAGATGAGTTCTGCAGCAGTCTGCCCTGTGGTGGCGAAGTGCAGTTGATTCTGCACAATTTGATAAAATAACTTCGTCTCTTCACTATTGCCCTGATAATCGCTACTGCACTGCTCAAAGACGTCCGCAATCTTTTGATAGGCTCGCCTCTCACTAGCGCGAATTTCGCGGATTTTTTCAAGCAGTTCTTCAAAATAGTCCTGCCCGAAAGCGCGCCCGTTCTTGAGCAACTCGTCATTCAGCACAAACCCCTTGACCATGTATTCCCGAAGCGTATTCGTGGCCCAGATTCTGAAGTGTGTGGCTTTGAGGGAGTTAACACGATAACCAACGGCAATGACGGCATCCAAGTTGTAGTACTTGGTGTCATAAACCTTTGCGTCCTCCGCAGTATGTTCCAAAATGGAACTAACTGACTCCTCCTTCAACTCATTGGAGTCGAAGATCTTCTGCAAATGTTTGGTCACAGCGGGACGTTGGACACCGAACAGTTCAGCTATTGTCTTCTGCGTCATCCAAAAATTATCACGGGCAAAGAATACGTCCACCGTCACCCGGCCATCCCCCGTGGTGTAAAGAACCACAGAAGCGGGCTGATTGATGGCCGGTGAGATATTTTTTTTCATTTCTGCCTCATACTGTCCGGAAAACAATTTCAGATTCCTTACCCTTACGCCTCGCCTTGAAGGTCTGGACTGCATTGGCTTTGAGCTGGTCATTGGCCTTGAAGCCCTCATCGAGGCAGATCACCTGGGCTGGAGCGGCCTCAGCCATCGCCTTGATCAGCTCCTTGGTAATGTCGCGTTCGAGGCAAATCAGGAGCTTGCCATCAGCGATGGAAAACACAACCTTCCCCGCCATCTTCACTTTTTCGACTTTGGTCGTCAGCGGAAACCCGGCCTTGAGCAGCAATTCGTAGAGGATATCCTCCTTCTCCGCCTTCGGGTCAATGTGCAGTTCGTGCATCTCCAGTTGCCTGGTAAGCCCACCGGGTGACTGGGCCGCCTGCTCACTGTCCCAGATCTTGAAGTTGGAACGGTCAAGTTTGTAGACGCGGAACCCACGATCAGGCTTCTTGCCGTCGGACAAGTCGAGTTTGCCTGAATCCTCGTCATTAAGCTTCTTGATGACCCGGCGAAGACGTTCTTTCGTCAGTTCCGCTATGTTACAGGGCTTGCCTATTTGTTCGCAGAATTTCGCAGCGACCTTTTGATCCTTGTCTTCTGGATCAAGCCTTTCGGGTAACTGAACAAGAATAAAGCGGCGCATCCCTCCATCCGCCTCATTCAAATCCATCACCGAATGGCCGGTGCTGCCGCTACCGGCAAAAAAATCAAAAATGATGGCGTCCGGATCATTGGCGGTAACGTAGTCAAACAACTTCTCCAATTCAAAATGATCCTTAGGATTGTCAAACGCCTTTGCGCCAAGAAGGGTTCTAAGAAATTTCACGGCAACCTGAGATTGCTTGTAAAAGTAACTCCCTCGAACCTGAGTCGCGAATTCCTCCTTTTCACTCTCATCCAAGAAGTCGTCATCGCCTCCCGCCTCTGCCTCAATTTCTGCCGTGATGGGGCGAATGTGTGCTTTCCGAAATGGCGGCTCTGTATGATCAGCGCGAAACTCTACGAGGCCCAATTTGATCTGCCTATTCATCTCATCAAAAGATGCATATATCCAACCACGCTCAGGAACTTTGCATGGCATTTTTGTCTTGGGGTGAGGGACATCATAGCGAGGGCCACCGCCACCCGGCCACGAAATGTCTCGATCCCGCCATGGACCGTTTGAATCAACACGCTTGTAGCGACTCCATTTTTTCGATGGATGCGCCTTAGGCAGTGCCGCAAACCATGCCTGCAACTGTTTCTCGATTAGCGTGCTGCTGTCACCATGCTCCCGGCGAAGCTCAAGATACTTCTCCCATATTTCCCTCGCGCCGGGCTTCTCCTCGCGCCAGATTGTTTTTGTCTCCCTGAGCGTTCCAAGAGATTTCGCAAACACCAGCAAGTACTCGTGACCGATGGAAATTAGCTTTGCGTCATTCTTTCGCCCTTTTTCCCAAATCATATTCGCAATGAAGTTTTCCTCGCCGAAAACCTCATTGCATAGACGTCTAAGATTTTCCCCCTCATGATCGTCTATGCTGACAAGAATCACCCCATCCTCCCTGAGAAGGTTCCGTGCCAGATAGAGCCGTGGCAACATCATATTCATCCATTTGGAATGGAACCGCCCCTCGGCCTCGGTATTGGTTGAGAACTTGCGGCCTTCGGCATCCACTTGTCCGGTATAGGCGAGATAAGTCGCGAGATTTTCGGAGTATTTATCCGGATAGATGAACTCCTTGCCAGTATTATACGGCGGGTCAATGTAGATCATCTTGACCTTGCCATAGTAGGCCTTCTGGAGCAGTTTCAGGACTTCAAGGTTATCGCCTTCGATAAAGAGGTTCTCGGTCTGGTCGAAGTTGACGGATTCCGCGCGGCAGGGCTTGAGGGTGGCGATGCTGGGTTGCTGGATGACCTTGAGGCAGTCATTCTTGCCCGGCCAGGTCATACCGTAGCGCTCCTTCTGATTTTCAAGAACCTCTGAGAATGTGCCCAATACGGCCTTCAACTTCTCGAAATCCACCGCTTGGACAAGCCGCCCATCGTCCGTCCGCGTCTCCGTGACAACTTCAGGAAACAGTTGCGCGAGTTGGCGCTTCTTGTCCTCGGCAACGTCCAATGATTTTAACTCTGCTTTTTCAGATCTATTCATAACAGTCCCTCTTCATCATCATAAAGCTGTCGGGAAAAGTTTACTCCCCACGGCTCCAGCGGGCGAAAAAGCCGGTGGGCAGGACCCGCTTACAATGGTGATTCTTCATCACCATGGTGCCGGCTTCAAGCTTGCCGCCGAACTTCTCCAGCCAGGGCACCAGCAGGTTCTTCATTAGCGGCGGTGAAAAGCCCAGCGTGTGGCAGGTGAACAGCACAAACCGCGGACGCTCCGACATCAGGGGCAGTAGCAGGTCGAGCAGTTTGATCAAATGCTCCTCCAGGATCCATTTCTCCCCCTCCGGCCCCTTGCCGTAGCTCGGCGGATCGAAAATGATGGCGTCATACTGGCGCTGGCGCCGGCCTTCCCGCGCCACAAACTTCAACACATCGTCCGTAATCCACCGGATCGGCGCCGCCTTGAGTCCGCTGGCCTCGGCGTTGCGGCGCGCCCAGTCATTGATGTCCGGCACCGCATCGACATGGCAGACCTCGGCCCCCGCCTTGGCGGCCAGCAGACTCATGGCGCCGGTGTAGGCAAAGAGGTGAAGCACGCGGCAAGGCTGCTGACCGCCCTGCACCTGGCGCGATACCCAGTCCCAGTGGCAGGTGTGCTCGGGGAAAAGGCCCATATGCCCGAACCCGGTGGGCTTGATCATAAAGGTCAAATCATCCCATTTCAGAGACCACTGCGGGGGGGGCTTACGCGCAAACGACCAGTCTCCGCCCCCCGTATTACTCCGGTGATAGGTGCCGTCCGCCGTCTTCCAGAGTTCAGGCCGTTCCGGCCGCCACAGGGACACCGGCGATGGGCGATTGAACACATGGGGCCCGAACCGTTCCAGACGGCAACCGTCGCCGGCATCGAGAAATTCATAGTCTGCGGTTGTTCTTGCAGCAAGTTCCATGGTCGCGTCCTGTCCTGATGCCGGTCAAGAATACAGACATGGCATGATGATGCAAGTCCAGACAATGATCCAACGCAGGCTTGTCACTGCTCCCCGTGTTCTGACATAATGCCCCATGAAAGGAACGACCATGGAAGAACAAATCAGAGCCAAGTTGGAGGAATTACGCGGCTTTCTCCAAGCCGACGGGGGCGACATGGAGGTCGTCAACATCACGGGAACCGATGTGAAACTGAAACTGCAGGGCGCCTGCGGCTGCTGTCCCCACGCCACGATGACCATCAAGCAGGGCATCGAGCGCGTCCTTCGCGAGCAGATCGACGAGAACATCGTCGTTGAACAGGTCCGGTGATAATGGCGTGACGATCAGGGTGAAGCAGTTTCTGGCGCTGACAGGATTGGCAGCAACCGAACTATTCCGGCAGCCCGCCTGTTTCCTGCTAATCGTGTGCAATGTGGCGCTCACGATCCTGCTCCCCCTGTCGGTCGCCCACCAACTGGGTCAGACAACTCATCTCGCGGTGGACAGCTCGCTGGCCTTTGAGCTGGTCTTCGGCGTCCTTCTGGCAGGCTATGCCGCCTGCGCCACGCTCTACAACGAAGGCCGTTCGGGAACCATCCTCATTATTTTCAGTAAACCCGTCAGCCGCCTGCTCTTCTTTCTGGCCAAGTTTGCCGCCGTCACCCTGGTCCTTGCCTTCTTCGTGTATTGCTCCGGAATGGCCGCATTACTGGCGGAACGGCTGGCCCCCCGGAACTTCGAGTTCGATTCCCTCGGCATGAAGCTGCTACTGGCCACGCCCCTTGTCGCCTTTCTGCCCGCCGCCATCCTGAATTTCCTGACCCGCCGGCCTTTCATTCCCTGGGCGCTGGGGCTCCTGTCTCTGACCCTCACGGTTTGGGTCCTCGCGCTTGGCGCCTATGACAGCGAGGGCCACAGGGTCGCCTTCGGCACCACGATTGCCTGGACCGTCCTGCCCGCCGCAGCACTTGAGGGCCTTGCCCTGCTGGTCATGGCCACCCTGGCTCTCAGTCTGGCCGGACGCCTCGCCGCGCCCGCCACCGTGTCGATCCTGACGGTGATGCTTTTTGCCGGACTGATCGCAGACCATCTCGTGGAACAAACTGCCTCCGTCCCGCTGATCTCTGCCGCGCTGCGCCTGATCCTTCCCGATATCCAGGCCTTCTGGCCGGCGGACCGGCTTGCCGCCGGCGGCTCGATTACCCTTCCCGTATTAGGCCATGCCGCCGTTTACTCGCTGGCCTATGGTTCAGGCTTGTTAAGCCTGGGGTATGCCGCCTTCCGGAACCGGCAATTCTGATGAACGGATAACGACAGGATGATCGCATGGATGAAGGCAAGCAACTCGTAATCGAGGCTCGGGGACTGACCAAGACGTTCCGTGATTTCTGGGGCCGTCCCAAGGTCAGGGCAGTCCGGGGCATCGACCTTGAAATCCGCGCCGGCGAGATCTTCGGCCTGCTCGGCCCCAACGGGTCGGGGAAAAGCACCACCCTCAAAATGATCCTCGGATTGCTCCATCCGACGGCCGGACACCTCACCGTGCTCGGGGAATCCCCGCGCCATGTCGCCATCAAATCCAGAATGGGGTTCATGCCGGAGGAGTCCTACCTCTATAAATACCTGACGGCCGATGAGCTCCTCACCTTCTACGCAACCTTGGCGGGCCTTTCCCGACAGGCCGGCCGAACACGCGTCGGCGAACTGATTGAGCAGATGGGCCTCGTGTCGGCACGCCGCCGGCCTGTTGGCGAATTTTCAAAGGGCATGGCGCGCCGGGTCGGACTTGCCCAGGCGCTTATCAATGATCCCGACCTGATACTGCTGGATATCATCATGCCGGGTATGGATGGCCTGAAGGTC
>CAYOQM010000001.1:24689-25433 GCA_964406065.1 uncultured Verrucomicrobiota bacterium | reverse complement strand
GACCTGATCCTGCTGGATGAACCCACCTCGGGGCTCGACCCCATCGCCTGCCGGGAAGTAAAGGATCTGCTCATATCGCTGGCGAAACGGGGCAAGACCCTCTTGATCTGCTCGCACCATCTGGCGGATATGCAGGATATTTCCGACCGGGTTGCCATTCTCCTTGACGGCGAGGTCTGCGCGACCGGATCCGTACCGGAACTGCTTGCCACTCCCGATACCGTCCGGCTGACGATCCAGCCCCAATCACGGGAGCGGCTGAATGCCATCATGGATTACCTGGAGCAGGAAACCGGCACACGCCCTGCCATGGACCACACGGGACGCACACTGGAATCGGTCTACATCGAAACCGTCACACGCCGCCGGGTCCCGTCATGAATGCTGGCGCCATCATGGCCATAGCCGGGGTGACCGTCCGGGAGGCCATTCGCTCACGGCTGCTGCTCTCCCTGACGACCCTCCTGCTCACCGGCCTGATCAGCCTGCCGCTACTCATTTCCGGCGACAACACACTGGCAGGCCGGATGCAGGTGATCCTGAACTACACCCTCAGTTTCGCCATGGGCATGCTTTCCGTGGTGACGCTTTGGGCCGCCTGTGGCGGGATTGCCTCCGAGCTTCGCGATCGCCGGCTCTATCTGGTGCTGACCAAACCCGTTCACCGGTATGAGCTCTGGCTGGGAAAATGGCTCGGGATTGTCGGCCTTAACACCATCCTGCTGACCCTGACGGGACTGGTAA
>CAYOQM010000001.1:16859-24679 GCA_964406065.1 uncultured Verrucomicrobiota bacterium | reverse complement strand
CACCCCCGGCACCGATGACGACAAGCGCGCCGCCAGCGAGCGTTTCCTGATTGCCCGCCAGCCCTTGCAGGCCGAGACACATGACTGGGCGGCGGAGGCGGACAGGCAAGCCGCGCAACTGATTCAATCGGGCCGTGTCCCCGCGGAAATGACTGCCGCGACGCTCCGCGCGGATTTGACCAAGGCCCTGGCTTCCCATGACTTCACCCTGGCGCCCAAGGCCTCCCTCGCTCTCCGCTACCGGCTCCCCGTCCCCGCAAGCGGCGATCATGACCTGATTCTGCACTATGCCTTCGAGTCCTCACGGCCCGAACGCACGCCCGTTGCCGCCGGGTGGACCCTTCGTTTTGATGGAGGAACCGGACAGGGACATGACGAGCCTATTACCGTCACCAATTATCCCGGCATTCCGAACCGGTTGGTCATTCCCGGTACTCTGGCGAAAGGGGCCACGGCCGTTGAACTGACCTTTACCCGGCTGAATACAAGCGATCCAACCACCCTCCTGTTCAATGCCAGCGGGAAGCCACCCGAATTAATGATCCCGGCGGGCGGGGGCGGCATGAACCTGGCGCGGGGACTGTTCATGATCCTGTGCCGGCTGGCCTTCCTCGCCGCGCTGGGACTCACGGCGGGCAGCCTGTTATCCATGCCGGTGGCCGTATTCGTTTCCTGCTTCATCCTGATCCTGTTGGCTTTTGCGGGTTACATAGATTCCGTGGCCACCAGCGGAGCCTTCTATGTTGCGCACGAGGGGCCTGCCCCAGCGCAGACCTGGCTGAACGGGCTCATCCTGAATCTGTTCAAGACGTTCCATGTCTTCACCCAACCCGTCATGCACTTTGACCCCGTACCCCTGCTCCAGGAAGGCCTCCGGATAAGTTGGACCATGACGGCGCTGGCGACGGTCTGGATGGTCGGGGTTTACACGTCCCTGACCGCCCTGATCGGAATCAGCCTCTTCAACCGGCGGGAGCTGGGATAGAACCCCTACGGATCGAGGTTTTCCAGCGCCAGTGAAGCGCGGTTGATCCGGCGGTAATAGCAATTCCGCGGGTGCTGCTTGCCGTTTTTCGTGTGGCAAATTCCGCCCCGGCGTGGCCGCACGGTATAGACCAGCGAATTCTGCTCGCAGTTGACAAAGGCATCGACCAGGTCAAACGTCTCGCCCGAGGTCTTGCCTTTTTCCCACAACTCGTTGCGGGAGGTGCTCCACAATACCACCGTCCCGGATTCCAGGGTTCTCTTCATGGCGATCTCATTTGTGTACGCCACCAGGATGACCTCACGGGTGTCCGCATTCTGGATGGCCACGGGGATCACATCCGGACAAACCTTCGCCACCTTGGCAATCTTGCTGAAATCAAGCGTCAAACCCTGACCTTCTTCTAGTTCTTTCATCGCGATGGCTCCCTTCCCCCGGCACCTCCGGCACGTGCGCAAGAAAGTACAGGATTCTCCACGCCACGCAAGCCTTGAATCCCGAATTGCCAACCCCAACCCCTTCCCCGCCCACCCGATATGAGGCGGGAATAGGCCCCTGTCACTGGAGACCTCCCGACTGGCTGCTCAGCCAGGCGAGGTAGAGCAGGGAGGCGGCGGTGAGATCATCCGGAATGGAACTGCAGTCCAATCGTGTTGCCACCCGGGCATGCCAGTTGGCCTTGTTGTCATCGGGTCTGGCCAGCGCGGGCATGATCAGTAAGATGACGCCGCACAGGTGCATGCTGGCGTACAGCAACCCGGTCTGGAAATCGCTGGCCCCGTAGGTGAGCGCCAGCACCGTGATGAGGGGGCCGATGGCCAGGTTGGCGCCCAACGGGTTGAGTTTGGCAAAACGCAACAGCGCGGACTGGCCGGCGAGCTGGGACTTGCGGGTGATCAGAGCCATGGGGGGGGGGCGGGAACAGACTGAATGTCAGATTTATAGCAGGGAACACGCGCCTATTCATTCTGCTCTTTACCTTGGTTCATGATGTTGCCCCAACTATAGGCATCTGCAAGACAGGCAATCGCCTGGACACCTCCCTGCCTTGTGAAAGTAGATCAAATTGCCCGGCATCAAGAGCAGGAAAAGGAATGAGGGAAGTGGTTGATGGGGGATGGACACCTGCATGAATCCCGAATTGCCAACCCCGGCGCTCATGATATAGTTGAACGATATTCAAACCTTACGACCATGAAAACATTTTCATACAGCGCTTTACTAGCAGGCAGCCTTATCCTAGCCGGCCTCGTTGCGGGTTGCGGCCGTGATCCGGTAAGCGCCGCACTCAAGGCAATCGAAAACGGCAACCCCGCGAAGGCCGAGGCCATCCTGGTGCAGGCCGTGAAGCAAGACCCCTCCGATGCCAGCGCCCTGGCGAACCTGGCCATCCTGCGATACCGCAACGGACAGTGGGACGCCGCCCTGACGGATTTCAGCAAGGTGGCCGACATGGCGCCCGATGATTCCCGTCCCATTGAATACATTGCGGCCATGTGGGCGGAAAACAGCAACTGGCAGGAAGCTGGCACCATGCTGGCCGATGCCGCCAAACGCGACCCGCGCTCCCCCGGCATCCTGACGGCCCAGGCGGTTGTCGATCTCTACACAATCGGTGCGCCTGCCGCCCGGACACGACTGCTCCAAGTCCTCGAGATGGATCCCCGCTATGCCCCCGCCCTGTTCAATCTCGCCGTTATCAACCGGGACTGGCTGAAAAACACTCAGGAAGCACGCCGGTATTTCCAGCGCTACCTCGCTGTTGCACGCAATGACATTCACGCTCCCATTGCCAAGGCGGCGCTGGCCGAAAAACCAGCAGTCACCCCCGTCCGAAAGCCCGCGGGCTCAATACATCGCGGCTCACGCTGACGAAGGAGGGGATCCATGTTTGACACACTCGGCTTCACCCTTGCGGATGGAATGGCGCTTGTAGCCGTGCTGATCGGCATCGGGACAGGATTCCGCCAGGGATTATCCGGCCAGATGACCTTCCTGCTGACCGTTCTCGCCATCTGGTTCTGCCTGACCCACGGGGTTGATCCGTGTCACCACTGGCTGATCCAGCGTTTCGGGCTGTCCCATGACAAGGCCACAATCACCGCAAGGGCCCTCCTGATCATCCTGCCGGTACTGTCGGGCATGCTTCTCTATCTCCTGCTGCGCTATCTCTTTAAAATCACGTTCACCAACTGGGTGGACCGAATCGGGGGCGCCTTGGCGGGCGGGATCACTGCCCTCGGCATTGTCGTCCTGATTTTCATACTCCTCGCCACCCTGCCCCCCGAACGCCGCCCTGATGCGGTCGGCAACAAGAGCTGGATCACCCGGGAGATCATCGGAACCGAAACCCAGCTTGTCCACACCATCATGTCCCGCGTTGAGAAGGGCGAAAACCTGATTGAAAAGGCGCGCGCCGCCAAGGCCGGCAGGCGCGAGAAGTGGGAAGAATAATGGCAGGGATCGTCTCCAAAGCCGTCCTTGAGGACATCCGGTTCAGGTGTGACATTGTCGATGTGATCGACTCCTACATCACCCTCCCGCGCAAGAGCAACATGATCAAGACGATCTGCCCGTTCCATAAGGAAAAAACGCCCTCCTTCACGGTCAACCGTCAGAAGCAGATTTTTCATTGCTTTGGCTGCGGGGTGGGAGGTGACGTTTTCAAGTTCGTCATGTTGCACGAGCATGCGGATTTCCCCACGGCGATCAAGATTCTGGCCGAAAAGGCCGGCGTCCAACTGGAATTTGAAAAAGGAACTCAACCGGCCGGGGAAAAGGAACTGCTGCTGACCATCCATGAAGAGATCGCCGCGTCGTATCACCGCTATCTCCTGCAGGAAACCGACGCCCAGCCTGCCCGGGATTACTTGAAGAAGCGCGGACTGACACGGGAAGTTGCCGAGGATTTCATGATCGGCTATGCGCCCGACCGGTGGGACTTCACGCTTGAATGGGCGCGAAAGAAAGACTATCCCGTCGCCAAGCTCGATCTGGCCGGCCTCGTGGTCAGGCGCACCGAGGAAGGGGGTTCCCATCCCTATTATGACCGCTTCCGCGACCGCGTGATGTTCCCGATCCGCAATGAACAAGGCCGGATCGTCGGATTCAGCGGACGAACCCTGCTGCCGGATCCCAAGGCCGCCAAGTACGTCAACAGCCCCGAAACGCCGCTGTTCAGGAAAAGCCACATCCTCTATGCACTCGATCGGGCCCGGCGCGACATCGTTGAATCACGCGAGGCCATTATCTGTGAAGGCCAGATCGACGTCATCCGCTGCCATCAGGCCGGATTCAAGACCGCCGTGGCGGCCCAGGGCACCGCCTTTACCGAGGATCATGCCCGCATGCTGAAGCGCTACGCCGACGGGGTGGTGCTAGTCTTCGACTCCGACGACGCGGGCCGCAACGCCGCGATCAAGGCCTCTGTGATCTTTCTCAAGGCAGGCCTCGCGGTGCGGGTGGCCTCACTCCCCCAAGGGGAGGATCCCGACTCGCTCATTTTCAAACAGGGACCGGAAGCCTTCGCTGAGACGCTCACCCGGGCCGTGCCGGCCATTGATTTCCAACTCAACCTGTTAATCGGCAGGGAAAATATCCGCACCGAAATGGGAATGATGACCGTCTGCCGCGACATCCTGGCGACCATCAGCCAGAGTCCCAACGCTGTGCAGCGCGATGTCCTCGTCCAGACGGTCGCGCGCCGCCTCGGGGTGGCCGCGGCAGCCCTGCAGGCTGAACTCCGCCCCCTGCTGCGCAATGTTCCCCGGCAGGACGCCTCCCCCGCGGCCCCCGTGCCGGACAAACGCCCGGCGCTTGACATGGCCCTGATCGAACATCTCGGCGCCAGCCCCGCCCTGCTGCCACTGGTGGAGCAGTACCTGCCCTTCTCCTTCCTGACCGATCCCCTCTGCCTGCGCTTTGTCGAACTCATGCAGGAAAGTGCCCGGGAGGGGATCGAGTTCATGCAGTTGCTCTCCGAACGCGATGACCCGGAACGCTCGCTCTCCGGGTTTGCGGCGCAAGTCCTCAGCGCACCCTCGAAAACAGGAAACGAGGGGAATGGTGACGACGCGGTTCAAAGCCTGATTCTGGCCTTCTGGCGCAACGAACTGCTCAGGCGTCGGGCTGATCTGGAAATCCAGGCGCAAACCGCGCCGGACGAACAAGGACGTGACGAGATGATGGCTCAGGCGTCGCAACTGACTACGGATCTCAAGCGGATCCAACGCTGGGATACCGGACGGAAAGTCCTGGACCTTTACCTGACCTCAGCCGGATGAGTACAAACGGCCGAAGGTTATATTTCCCCATCCTGCAGGGCGTGCGTCGCCAGGGTGTCGGGCGCAATAAATCCGCCGGAAATGAGCATCTTGAAGGCCTCTTCAACCGTCATATTCGTCACCCGAACCTCGGAAAACGGAACTAGATGCATGAACCCTGAAGTGGGAAGGGGCGACATGGGAATAAAGACCCGGCACCATCTGTTCCCGGCCTCATCGGTTGTGAAGCCCGTCATGAACCCGATGACCTTGATGCCCGGCCGCGGGTATTCCACCATCACCACGGATTTGAACGACTTCCGTTCCGGCATGGACACGGCATCGACCACCTGTTTTGCCGCCGAATAGATCGCCTTGATCACCGGGATCTTCAGGATCAGGGATTCGCCCCAGAACAGGAATCGCTGTCCCACGACCCGACCCGCCACAATCCCGACCAGCAACACCAGGAGGATGAAGGCCAGGATCGAAATGATCACCTCCACCCAGCCGGGAAGTTCCAGGGGAAGCAGGGCAACCAATGGCTGGAGAACCGACGCCATGGCATTGAATGCCGCCTTCACAACCAGGCAGGTGACCCACAGGGGAACCAGAATGAACAACCCCGAGATCAGCCGGTTCGCAAGGTAGCGCCGCGAAAATAATTTGGGTGGTGTTGGCATAATCATTACCTTTCAGCATTCAACTGCCGGTTGATGGAGGCCGCCGCGCGGCGTCCCTCCCCCATGGCCAGAATAACGGTCGCCGCGCCCAGAACGATGTCCCCGCCTGCGTAAACCCTGTCGAGGGAGGTCTTACCGCACTCATCGACAATCACATTGCCCCACTGTGTCGTCTTCAGCCCGTCCGTCGTCCGGGGAATCAGGGGATTGGAGTCGTTTCCGATCGCCACGATCACGGTATCCATCTCGCGGACGAACCCGCTGCCCTTGATTTCCACCGGACGGCGGCGGCCCGAGGCATCCGGTTCACCCAGTTCATAGCGGACGCATTCCATGGCCTTCACGCATCCGTTCTCGTCGCCGGTGAGGCGCACGGCGTTTTCCAGCAGGTGGAATTGGACGCCCTCCTCCCTGGCATGGGCCACCTCCTCGACGCGCGCGGGCATTTCCACCTCGGTGCGCCGATACACGATATGCACTTCATCGGCGCCCAACCGCAGCGCCGTGCGAGCCGCATCCATGGCGACATTGCCGCCGCCCAGAACAGCCACCCTGCCGGCCCGGAAGATCGGCGTATCCGCCCGGTCCGCATCATACGCCTTCATCAGGTTGGCCCGGGTGAGATATTCGTTGGCGGAAAAAACACCGACCAGGTTTTCGCCCTCGATGTTCATGAACTTGGGCAGCCCGGCGCCGGTTCCGATAAAGACCGCATCAAAGCCGTCCTTCTCCAGGAGTGCCTTCAGCTTGCGGGTCCGTCCGATCACGAAATTGACCTTCACTTCCACGCCCATCGCCTTGAGCCCGTCGATTTCCTTCTGAACAATCGCCTTGGGCAGGCGGAACTCGGGGATGCCATAAACCAGCACGCCGCCGGGCTTGTGAAAAGCCTCGAACATGACCACCTGATGGCCCTCGAGCCGGACATCCGCCGCCACGGTGATGCTGGCCGGTCCGGTTCCGATCACGGCCACCTTCTTCCCCGTCTCAAGCTTGACCCCGGGCATGTTTGTTCTCCCGCTTTCGCGCTCGAGATCGGCAACATAACGTTCCACGCGCCCGATGGATACGGCCTTGTCGATGCTCTTCAGGGCTTTGCCGACCGTGCAATTCTCCTGGCATTGGGTTTCCTGGGGACAGACCCTTCCGCAAACGGCTGGAAGGAGGCTGTTCCGCTTGATCACCTCGCAGGCGCCCTGGAAATCCCCCTCCGCTGCCGCCTTCAGGAAGCCCGGAATGTCGATCCCTACAGGACATCCCTTGACGCAGGGGGCGTTCCTGCACTGCAGGCAGCGCATGGATTCCAGACGGGCCTGCTCGGGAGTGTAGCCCAGCGCCACCTCCCGCACATTGTGCCGCCGTGCCACGGGATCCTGGGTCGGCATCACCTGGGCGGAAATGGCCAGGCGATCCTTCGGAGTCATGGGGGTTGTCCGTTGCACGATGGCATCCAGTTCACGCAGGGCGGATGCGGCCAGGGATTCGGGCGTATCGTGACTCATGCCGGCTCCTGCTTGAGGGTCTTGATCTGGGATTCAAGATGACACTGGTGGTGGGCCTGGTCCTCATGCTTGCGGTAGGACTTCAACCGCTTCATCATGTTGTCAAAATCCACCTGGTGCCCGTCAAACTCAGGACCGTCCACACAGACGAATTTCGTCTTCCCGCCCACCGTCACGCGGCAGCCCCCGCACATTCCGGTACCGTCCACCATGATCGTATTCAATGAAACCACCGTGCTGACGCCAAAGGGCCGGGTGGCCTCGGCGCAGAACTTCATCATGACCGGAGGTCCGATCGCCACCGCCAGATCGGGCTTGGGAGTCCGCGCGCAGACTTCCTTGAGCGGTTCGGTGACTAGCGCCTTGCGCCCGTAGGATCCGTCATCCG
>CAYOQM010000001.1:9452-16849 GCA_964406065.1 uncultured Verrucomicrobiota bacterium | reverse complement strand
CTCCTCCAGGATCACCAGGTTCCGGGTGCGCGCGCCAACGATGATGATCAATTTGTTTCCGGCGGCCTTCATGCCCTTGGCAATCGGGTGCAGCGGAGCCACGCCAATCCCGCCCCCCACGCAAACCACGGTTCCGAATTTCTCAATATGCGTCGGCTCGCCCAGCGGCCCCAGAAGGCTCTCGATGGTGTCGCCCACGGACTTGTCCGCCAGATTATGGGTCGTCTTTCCAACCGTCTGGAAGATCATCGTGATGGAACCCTCACGGGGATCGGCATCGGCAATGGTCAAGGGAATGCGCTCACCGAAATCGTTGTCCAACTGAAGAATTATAAACTGTCCGGGCAGGCGTTCGGCGGCAATATGCGGAGCCTCGACCCGCATCATGAACACATCTTCCGACAACTGTTGTTTGGCTAGAATACGGTGCATATCAACCCTTCTGTAGTTGAGGCGTGAGGGTATACCATCCCCCCCCCGCGCCTCTCAAGCCTTTAACACCCAGGGAAAGGCCCGGACGTGGTTATTTGATGACTTCCGTCATTTTGAAGATCGGCAGGAACATACAGATCACGATGCCGCCGATGACGACGCCCAGGAAAACCATCAGCAACGGTTCCAGTAACGAGGTCAGGGACGCCAGCATGGCCTCGACTTCATCATCGAAGGTATCCGCCACGCTTTCGAGCATCTCATCGACCTTGCCTGTTTTTTCTCCTGCCGACAGCATCCGGACCACCAGGGGCGGAATCCCCGCCTTGCCCGCCAACCCCACTGAAAGGGTATCGCCATGCTCCACGGTCCTGCGGGCTTCCATGATGGATGACTCGATAATCCGGTTTCCGGCCGCCTTGGCCACAATCTCAAGGGCGTTCAAGATCGGCACCCCGCTCTGCACCAACTGGCTCAGGGTTCGCGCAAACCGGGCCACGGCGACCTTCTGCACCAACGGCCCGAACACCGGCGCATTGAGGGCGAACTTGTCGAGCGTCCAGGCCCCGGCGGCGGTGTTTTTCCATTTCCTAAACAACCAGATGGACAGCAGGATGGCTGGCACAATGATCACCGCGTAGTGCTTGACGCCGTTGCTGATATCCACGAGAAACTGGGTGGGGCCCGGCAACTTGCCGCCGAAATCCTTGAACATCCCGGCAAACACCGGAACAATGAAAATAATCATCCCCGCGGCAATCACCAAGGCCAAGGACAACACCACCACCGGATAGGTCATGGCCGATTTCACCTTGCGCCGCAGGCGGGCCGTGGCCTCCAGCAGGTCCCCGATCCGCCGCATCGTCTCCGCGAACTGACCACTCTGTTCCCCCGCCCTGACCATGTTCACATAAAGGGTGTCGAATATTTGCGGGAGTTGGAGCAGGCTTTCGGAAAACGATGAGCCGGCCTCGATGCTCCGCTTCACCTCGCCCAGGGCGATCTTGAAATTCGGGTTCGCCGCCTGGTCCTCCAGGGTTTCCAACGCGGCAACTATGGGCATACCGGCCGACAGCATCGCCGCCATCTGGCGTGAGAAGGCGGGCAGATCCTTGCGCACAATCTTCGTGGCCCCGCGAATCTTGCCCCCTTTCCGCGACGGCGTCCGGACATCGCGTGCGGGCGCCCTTTCCCGCGACGGGGCGACGGGGCGCGGCAGCCGCGCCGCCGGGACAGGAGAGGTAGAATTGCGCAACAGTGGGCTCATGATACTTCTCCGCGGCTATTCACCCCCGGTAAGCTCCAGCGCCGACTCAAGCGAGGTCACGCCTTCCTTCACCTTCCGGAGTCCGGATTCCTTCAAGGTTACCATGCCGGCGGCACAGGCCGCCTCGCGAATCGCCCCGCTGGTGGCGCCTTTCATGATCAAATCCTTGATGTCATCCTTGATCGGCAAAACCTCCATGATGGCGCCCCGCCCCTTGTACCCCGTATTGTTGCACTTCGGACAGCCCACCGCCTTGAATATCGGCACATATCCGGCCTTCTCCCCGGCGGCTTTCATGAAGAATGCAGGGTCGATCCTGTTGGCTATGAGCACATCCACCGGCACCTCGACCTGCTGGCGACAGGACGTGCACAATTTCCGGAACAGCCGCTGCGCCTGCGACAAGACCAGCGAAGACGACAGCAGGAAGGGGGGAACCCCCATGTCAATCAACCGGGCAATGGCCCCGGACGCATCGTTGGTGTGAAGCGTGCTTAGCACCAGATGTCCTGTCAAGGCGGCCTTGACGGCAATTTCGGCCGTTTCACTATCACGGATCTCACCGACAAGCACAATGTCTGGATCCTGTCGGAGAATCGACCGCAAGGCGGCGGAAAAGGTAAGCCCGAGACTGGCATTCACCTGGATCTGGTTGATGCCGTTTAACTGGTACTCGACGGGATCCTCGCAGGTCACAATATTGACATCAGGCTTGTTGAGTTCCTGAAGACAGGAATAGAGGGTGGTCGTCTTGCCGCTGCCCGTGGGACCCGTGACCAGGATGATCCCGTGCGGCTGACTGATGGCGTAAGCCAACCCTGCAAAGGCATGCTCGTCGAGCCCCAACCCCGACAGGCTGGGAAAGAGGGCGCTTTTATCCAGGACGCGCATCACCACCTTCTCCCCGTGAATGGAGGGCAGCACGCTCACGCGGATATCCACCTCCTTGCCCAGCGCCTTGATCCGGAAGCGGCCGTCCTGGGGGACGCGCCGCTCGGCGATATCCATATCGGACATGATCTTGATGCGGGAAATGATGGCGGGCTGGTAGTTCTTGGGCGGACTGGGCCGCTCTGTCAGCGCGCCGTCGATGCGGTACCGGAGCCGGAGGGACTTCTCCTGGGGCTCAATATGGATGTCGCTGGCCTTGGTCCGGAGCGCCTCAACCAGGATCATGTTCACCATGCGGATGACCGGGGCGCCCTCCGCGCTTTCCATCATCTCCTCAAGGCTGACCTCCTGCTTCTCCTCCCTTCCGACTTCGATGTCGTTGTCGGAATCCCTCATGATATCCTCGAGGTCAAGCCCGTGTGCGTTTTCCGCCGGCGCCAACGCCCGGCTTAACGCATCCTGGATATCCTTTTCGGCGGCAACCAGCGCCATCACCGTCAACCCGGAAATCACATGGAGCTCGTCGATCGCCATGACATCAAAAGGATCGCCCAACGCCACCACCAGCAGCCCGCCGATCTTCATCATCGGCAAGGCCTGCCGCTTCCGGAGCACATCCGCCGGAATGAGTTCCAGAAGCTGCGGATTCGGATTGAAGTGAGCCAGGGTAATGGGCGCCATGCGCAGGTATTCAGCCAGACAGAGCACGGCCTCAGTGGAGGAGATCAGGGAATTGTCGACCAGATATTTCTCCAGGCTGACCGAATCCGCACGTGCCCGTTCCTGGGCCGGAAGCAGCGTCTCCGCCGACAGGCTGCCCCGCCGGAGTAAAATATCAGCAATTCTGGAACTATGAGCAACCGTTGTCATTTCACACAAATGCTTTTAAGCCAAGCCAGACAGGGAGTCAAGTCGCCTCGCTCGTCTTGTCACTTTGTATCCCGAGTCTCCACCCGCTCCCGGAGGGCACCCGGGGCTGGTGCCAGGAAACGCTGGCGCGCACGACGGTAGAGCCAGACCCCGCACAAGGGGACGGTCACTTCACTGAACAGGAGTACGATCGTCAGATCCCGCGGCAGATCAGCCAAGCGCTGCATCGTCTCCGGCAACACCAGGTAAACAAGCGGGTACAGCGCGAGGGCTACGACCGGGACCCCCACCATGGCACACAGGGTTCGCGCAACATAGGCCTTCCCATCCGGCATGCGCATTCCCTCCCTCCGCCTGATGATCACCTGAAGCCGGCCGTCAGGAATTGTGCTGTGGCAACACGCCGTTTTCATTCAGGTATTCCAGGACATCACCCGGGATCGGTCCCGAGCCTTCCCATTTGAATTTCCGGATGAACGCGGGATTGGAATCACTGCTCCCGATCCTGAACACCAGGGGACTCGCCGGCAAAATGATGCAGGGCGGAAATTCCCCGTTATGAAGCTGGATATACTTCTGCAGCTTGGACGGGAGAGGACCGGATCCGTTATACTGAATGTATTCCCCGGTCACCTGATAAAGCCGCTCCTCAACAACCGGCTCGGTCACCTTCACTGGCTTGGGTGCCACTTTGCGCTTCACTTCCGCCACCTTCTCGGCCTGGTTCCGTCCATAAACCGACCAGAGAAACCCGATTCCGCTTAATTTATGAACCCGTTCGGCTGACAACGATCCCATCTTCTTCCGGTGCCGCTGGTTTGCCACCCAGTTGGCAAGGTTTGGATCGGACGGACAGGATGAAGGCACATCACAATCGCCGTGCTTCTTCTTGTACTTGAGCAGGCAACTGAACATCTCATGCCATACCTTCTCGGCGGGGGCCCAGATGAATCCGATCGCATCAAGCCGGTCGACATAGTATTTCTGGAGCTCGCCGATCTTGTGACGATACCGCTGCATCGCCACCCACCGGCCCAGTTGCTGGTTTTTTTTCCAGTTGGCCGGCACATGACAATTCCCGTACTCCTTCTTGTAGGCCTCGAGAGCGCGGAACATATCATCCCAATCAACAATATGACGCGTCATGGTGAAATCCCCGCTCGTGTTCTCCGCACAATACCAGTTTCCCGATGAGCCGTATTCTGTCACGCGCGCCAAGGTTCTGACAACTTCTTTTCGCAGCGGTCAATTCCTGGCGGCGTCCCGCAGGGCGGCGTCGATGTCGCTTTCCGTAAACCGTTCGGTCAGCTTCTTCACCAGCCGGCCGTCGGGACTGTAAAACCAGAATTGCGGAAGACTCTTGAGATTCAGGGCCCTGCAGACCGGCGCGTTGAAATCCCGCGCGATCACCTTGAGCACCACGAGCCGGTTCGGATGACGGGCCATGATCCCCTGAATATAACTTCCCTGCCGGACACTGGACATGGCCTGGGGATAATGAAAATGAACCACGTTCACGACCCCTTTCCTCAGCAGGGCCTCAAGATCCACCTCCTCGCCACGACTGATGACAATGGATTTGTCATCATCGATCTCGCGCCATTTTCCGGATCGCTGCCAATCCCGCGTGGCCGGCGCCTGGGAGGGGGCCACAAGACGCGGCACCCCGGCCGCGTCCGTCGCCCCCGTTTCCCGAACTGCAACGGGAGCGGGTGCCACCTCGATCGCGGCGGGCCCGATTACGCTGATCCCCTTGATCCCTGCGACAGACTCACTGAAGGACTGTCCCTCTTTCCGGAGCCGGAGCATCTTGTGATCAAATCGCGAAAACACCACGTCATCATAGCGCTGAACCGACGTCATCACCGTGGCCCTTACCGGGGCATCCAGAACAAGACTCTGGACATCGATCCCATATTCGGACCGGACGGCACCGTCCTGCGACTTGAACTGGAATTGATGCGCGGAAAATCCCTGGAAACTACCCCGAACCGACGTCCCGTTCTGCAAGGTCATCGTGTCGGCGAGCGCACCAGGGCTCGCCAGCAGGACTGTGATGAGGAAACCCCACCTGTTCATGGCCTTATTCCCATTCGATCGTGGCGGGCGGTTTGGAACTGATGTCATAGACCACGCGATTGATTCCAGACACCTCGTTAATGATCCGGCTGGAAATGCGGGCAAGCGTGTCATACGGCACACGGGACCAGTCGGCCGTCATGCCGTCCTGGCTCTCGACAACGCGCACGGCCGCCACGTTCTCGTAGGTCCGGCTGTCGCCCATCACCCCGACCGTCTGGATGGGAAGCAGGACGGCAAAAGACTGCCAGATTTTCGGATAGATCGGATCCTTCCGCATTTCCTCCTGGACACGGATATCGGCCTTCTGGAGCAAGGCCACGCGCTCCTGCGTCACCTCGCCGAGGATCCGGACCGCAAGCCCCGGTCCGGGGAACGGCTGGCGGTCGACCAGATAGTCCGGAAGCCCGAGTTCACGCCCCAGCAGGCGGACTTCATCCTTGAACAGTTCCCGCACTGGCTCGATCAGTTTGAACTTCAGATCCGACGGCAGTCCCCCGACATTGTGGTGGCTCTTGATGGTCACCGAGGGCCCTCCGATCGGAGAAGCGCTCTCGATGACATCCGGATAAAGCGTCCCCTGCGCCAGAAAACCAACCTCGCCAAACTTGCGCGCCTCGACCGAGAACACATCGATGAAGGTCTTGCCGATGGCCTTTCGCTTCGCTTCCGGCTCGACAACCCCTTTCAGGGCCGCGAGGAAACGATCCTGGGCGTGCGCCACATGCAGGTCAATCCCAAAGGCCTTGCCGAACAGTTCCTCGACCTGCTGCGCCTCGCCGGCCCGGCACAGGCCGTTGTCTACAAAGACACAATGCAACTGCTTGCCGATCGCCCGGTGCAACAGGGACGCCACCACGGAGGAATCCACCCCGCCACTCAACCCGCACAGCACATGGCCGTCGCCCACCCTGGCTCGAATCGCCGCCACGCTGTCCTTGATGAACTGCGACATCTCCCAATCCGCCCGGCATCGGCAGATATCAAACAGAAACCGGGACAGGAGCGCCGTGCCCTGGGGGGTATGAACCACTTCCGGGTGGAACTGGATCCCGTAGATCCGGCGGGCGACATTCCCCATGGCCGCCACCGGACAGGTGTCCGTCCGCGCCATCACGGAAAATCCCTCGGGCATCCGCTCCACCTGGTCGCCATGACTCATCCACACATCCAAGTCCTTCGGAAGACCGAGGAACAACGGCGAGGTTGAATCCACCACCGACACTCGGGCGCTGCCGTATTCGCGTTCCCGTCCGGGCTTCACCGCGCCATTGAGAAGCCTGGCGGTCATCTGGAGCCCGTAGCAAATCCCCAGCACGGGAACCCCCAGGTCATAGATCGCCGGATCGCACAGGGGTGAATCCTTGTCCAGCACGCTGGCCGGCCCGCCGGAGAGGATGATGCCGGCGGGTTTTCGCGCCGCCAGTTCGGCTGCCGTGGTGTTGAATTTCAGCAGTTCCGAGTAAACCCGTTGCTCGCGCACGCGCCGCGCAATGAGCTGGCTGTACTGGGAGCCGAAGTCGAGAATGGCTATCCAATTGTGTCCCTGCATTGACATCACGCCTTTCGGATTAATTCGCGGAATTGGGTGAAAAGATAATAGGGATCATGCGGACCCGGCGAGGATTCCGGGTGGTACTGGACGCTGAACATCGGCACCTTGCGATGCGCCAGTCCCTCGACCGTCTGATCGTTCAGGTTGATGTGGGTCACCTCCACCGCGCCCGTATCGAGCGTTGCCGGATCCACGGCAAAGTTGTGGTTCTGCGAGGTGATCTCCACCGCGCCGGTCCGGAGGTTCTTGACCGGATGGTTGCACCCGTGATGCCCGAACTTGAGACGGTAGGTCTTCCCGCCG
>CAYOQM010000001.1:993-9442 GCA_964406065.1 uncultured Verrucomicrobiota bacterium | reverse complement strand
CCCATCAGCGGCACCTTTCCCAGGAGGTTGCGGGCCGCCTCAATCGCGTAGGTGACGGCCGCGGGATCGGCCGGGCCGTTGGAAAAAAACACCCCGTCGGGCTTGAGCTTCAAGACCTCGGCGGCAGGCGTCCGGGCCGGCACCACGGTAACCTCCATGCCGTTGCGGCGCAGGCTGCGCAGGATATTCCACTTGATCCCGAAGTCGTATGCAACAATCTTCAAGTCGGCAGGCGCCAGCGTTCCGGCAATCCCCCAGGAGCGGGTGAGCGACCCGTCGGGATCCCAGGCATAAGCTTTCTGGCAGGACACCCTGGCGGCGTAATCCTGGCCGTCAAGCCCCTCCCACCCGACCGCCTTGCGAACCGCCTCGGCCTCGCCCACGTTGCCGGTCACGCTCATGAAGGCCCGCTGGGTGCCTTCGACGCGGAGCCGCGACGTCAGCGCGCGGGTGTCCACGCCGGCAATGGCGGGGATATTCCACTTCACCAGATAGTCATGTAGCGATCCCTCCGAGCGCCAGTTGCTGGGACGATTCATGTCATGCATGATGAAGCCGTTGGCGAATAGCTGGCGGCTTTCCATATCGGCCTCATTCATGCCGGTATTGCCGATCTCCGGGTAGGTCATCGTGACAAACTGGCCGCTGTAGGAGGGATCGCTCAAGATTTCCTGATAGCCAGCCATACCCGTGTTGAAGACCACCTCGCCAAAGCCATCCACCGCCGCTCCGACGGAATAGCCCCGCACGATGGTTCCATCCTGCAAGGCCACAAAGGCCTTGCGGGCCCGCTGTTCACTCCAATTCCATTTCGACGCCATACTCCATCCTTCCGGGTGCCGCAAAAAAGTTCAGGTACTTTACCGATTCCTCCACAACTTGGCAACGGTTAGGGAGGAAAAAGTGCGGGACATGATCCAGTTGACTTCCCCGCGCGAAATGTTACTCATATCCGTCATTTGCGGAGGCACTGAACCATGGACGAACTGCTGAAACTCTTGAGGGATAACGCGCGGGAAACACCCAAGAACCTCGCGCTCATGCTGAATACCACGGAAGACGCCGTTACCGCGAAGATGGCTGAATATGAACATGCCGGCATTATCCGCGGGTATCAGGCCGTGCTCAACACGGACCAGTTGGACCTCGATCTTGTCCGTGCTGTCATCGAAATCAAGGTCACCCCCGAGCGGGAGGGCGGATTCAACCGGATCGCCCAGCGGGTCAGCAAATTCCCGGAAGTTGAATCCGTCTACCTGATGTCGGGAACCTACGACCTGCTGGCCGTGGTGACCGGGCGAAACCTGAAGGAAGTGGCGTTTTTCGTCAGCGAAAAACTGGCAACCATCGAGGGCATCATCTCGACCGGGACGCACTTCATGTTGAAAACCTACAAGAACAACGGCGTCCTGATGGAGGCGGAGAAAACTGATGAGCGGCTCAAAGTCTCGCCCTGACGGGAAAAGGCAGCCTGGCGACTTCATCGCCAGGCACTTGCGGGATATTCCCCGTTCCGGAATCCGCGATTTTTTCGAGATTGTCAGCTCGCGCAAGGACGTCATCAGCCTGGGCATCGGCGAACCCGACTTCGTCACCCCCTGGCATGTGCGGGAACAGGCGGTGTTCGCCGTGGAGCGTGGCGCCACCACCTACACCTCCAACCGCGGCCTCATCGAACTCCGGCGGGCCGTGTCGGGATATGTCGGCGGGGCCTTCGGCGTGACCTACGATCCCGAGTCCGAGATCCTGATCACCGTGGGTGTCAGCGAAGCCCTTGATCTGGCCATCCGGGCCATCATCGAACCGGGCGACGAGGTGCTCTACCACGAGCCCTGCTTCGTCTCCTATGCCCCGGAGATCCGCTTCGCGTACGGCATCCCGGTTCCCGTCGCCACGCGGCGCGAAAACGGGTTTCGCCTCACCCGCGCCATGCTGGAGGAGAAAGTCTCGCCCAAAACCAAGGCCCTGCTCCTGAATTTCCCTACCAATCCGACGGGTGCCACCTTGACCCGCGATGACGTCCGGGACATCGCGGCCTTTGCCATCGAACATGACCTGATAGTCATCACCGACGAAATCTACTCCGAACTGACCTATGAAGGCGAACGCACCAGCATTGCCGCCGAACCGGGAATGAAGGATCGCACCATTTTCCTGCACGGCTTCTCTAAGGGCTGGGCCATGACGGGATTCCGCCTGGGCTATGCCTGCGCCCCGGCCGAACTGAGCGAGGCCATGATGAAGATCCACCAGTACATCATGATGTGCGCCCCCATCATCAGCCAAAAGGCCGCCATCGAGGCGCTTCGCACCCAGGCGGACACCCTGAACATGCGAGCCTCCTATGAGAAACGCCGCAACTTCCTGTGTGCCGCACTCAACAACATGGGACTCCCCTGCCATATCCCCAGGGGCGCCTTTTATGTCTTCCCCTACATCGGGGATTACGGGCTCACCTCCACGGAGTTTGCCCTGAGCCTGCTGGACTAGGAGAATGTTGCCTGCGTTCCCGGCAGCGCCTTCGGCGCTTGCGGCGAAGGATTCCTGAGGTGCTGTTACGCCACCGACATCGAGGAGATCAAGAAGGCCACCGAGCGCATGGCCCGGTTCGTGAAGCGCCTGTAATCAAGCCTTACGGAATCGTCTTCTTCGTCAGCTTGACCAGGGCCTTCCAGAGCTTCTCGGGACTATCCTCGGTCATCAGCGCCTTGCGCGCCTCGGCTTCCGAGAAGGTAGCCGCCAATCCGGCCAGCAGTTTCAGATAGAAGGCGCTCGCCGCCGTCGGAATGACAATGAAAAAGACGATCTTCGTGAGGCTCTTTTCCTGATCGTCAAACTTGATGCCCTTGGAACTGATGCCCAGCCCGAAGGTGAGCCCGCCGCCCTCCACCCCCCGTACGTGCGGAAACGCCAACCCGTGATCCAGCGCCGTGCTGACGATGGCCTCGCGCCGCAGGGACGCTTCCACCAGTTTACCGGCATCATCGACAAATCCCGCTTCCTGCATCTTCAGCGACAACTCCCGAACCGCATCATCGCGCGTGGTAGCCGCCAGGCGGGGAATCATCAGCGTGGACGCCGAAAACTTGGCAATTCCAAGCTTGCGGGGCTCGGACCGCCGCGGCGCCTTGCCCAGATTAAGCGGAAGCCCATCCTGGAAATACAGCAGCCGGGTGCAAACCGGGCACACCTGCAACTGGTCGGACACCTTGACCTGCTGGACATGGCTGGTGGGCAACCGCATCCCGCAGGCGGTGCAGATTCCATTGACCATGGGCACGATAATGATCGAATCCCGTTTCTGCATCCGCACCACGAGCGATTGGATGTCAGGCGTCAGCTGGGCGGTGAGATCCGCTACCGACGCATCAAGTTCATCCAGGCGGTGCCCGTGCCGGTGGGCTTTCTGTTCGGCGCGAATCAGCGACAATTCCTGCAATTGAATCAAATGATTGATCTTGGGATGCATGATGAGTCAGTCCTTTTAAATCATTACCGCGCCGGACGCGGCGTGGAACTCCTCCGTAAAAATTCCATTATGATACGGTTTTCCTTCTTCGTCAATGCTACGGATTTGCACAGCTTGTTGAGTTCGATAGTTACCGGGTGCAGCACGCTAAAAAAGAAAGGAGCCAACTGACGTAGTTTGAGGCGCCCCCCTCGGGGGCACAGTATCGTGCTAAGAACGATTCCGATAGCGATTCCGACCCCGACGCCGATCGAGATGGGCAATGTCAGCGGGCACGCTCCGCGCAAATTTCCTGTCCCTTCACCCACATTACCAGGCGCGACTACGATGCGGGAGGGAAAGTCTTATGCGAAAATAATGAATGTTGACTTTATCTAAGGGCGTGATATATAAAGCCTCATGATAGAAAGATGGATAGAGAATTCACTCAGGCAGCATCTGGCAAAGCCTTTTGTTCATATTGTGTTTGGAGCGCGCCAGACGGGAAAAACCACACTCCTCAATGCCTTACTGCCATCCCCTTCGCTGGCCTATAATCTCGCCGATCCGGGCGAGCGGACGCGGTTACTCGCCAACCCCTCGACGTTCCGACAGGAATGCGAAGCACTTCCAAAACGCGAAACTGCGCATGTGATCCTGGTTGACGAAGCCCAATTGGTGCCGCAGGTATTCGATGCCGTTCAGGTCCTGTATGACCACAACAAGACCCGTTGGCGTTTCGTATTGTGCGGCAGTTCCGCGAGGAAGTTGCGTCATGCGGGCGCCAACCTGCTTCCCGGTCGTTGTCTTTTGCATAGACTTTATCCGCTCATCCTGCCGGAGCGGACCGCTGCCGGAGAAACATCTTCGGGAACGAATTTGATCCCCATGGCCTGGACCGGCAAGCCTCACACGACTTTCCCTGCCGCCGATATCGAGGAACATCTGGCCTTTGGAGACCTGCCGGGAGTCTCGCTCCTGCCGGAAGCAGATCGCAGCGCGATTCTGAAATCCTTCGTGGTCGCGCATCTGGAGGAAGAAATCCGGCGTGAGTCGCTGGTCAAAGACTGGGGTGCCTTTGTCAATTTTCTCAGGCTTGCAGCCCATGAATCAGGGCAAATGGTCAATTTTGCCGCAATATCCAGGGAGGCGGGTGTATCCCAACCCACAGTCAAGTCCCACTATCAACTCCTCGAGGATATGTTCATGGGATTCCGGATCATGGCATACTCTGGAAGTCCCCGTAAGAACCTTCTCTCCTCTCCTCGCTTCTTTTTCTTTGATCTCGGCATCCGTCATGCCGCGGCAGGACTGAATCCGGATCGCAACGTGGTCAGGACGGACCCCGGTCGTTACTTTGAACAATGGGTAGGCATAGAGATATGGAAACGCCTGCAATATCGAGGTGACGGCAAGTTAAGCCACTTCCGGACCAAGGATGGCGCCGAAGTCGACTATATCGTTGAATTGGAGGACCGCCTGATTCCCATTGAAGTCAAGTGGACGGACAAGCCCTCCCTTCGAGAACTCACGAGTCTGGCCGCGTTCATCAAGGATCATCCCCGAGCCGAACGGGGTTATGTGATATGCCGGTGCCCCCGTCCGCAGAAATTGAGCGACTCCATTACCGCCTTGCCTTGGACACTCTTGTAGCCTCTACCGGGAAACGCTAAACCGAGTCTGCAATTTCGTCCAAGGCGCTGGCGGCGGCCTTCATCTCCGCTTCGGTCGTCGCGAGTCCGACACTGAGCCTCACCGTGCCTTCCGGAAATGTACCCAGATGGCGGTGGGCATAGGGCGCGCAATGGAGTCCGGCCCTGACCGCAATGCCAAATTGCCCGTCCAGAATGGCCGCCAGTTCCGCCGGAGCCATCCCGGGCAACGTGAATCCCAGAATCCCCACCCCGGCGTGGCTGGCCAACGTCCTATCAGCCCCATGCCAGTCATAGCGCGACGCGTCCCTCAAGGAGTTCATGAAACAGGCCAGCAACCCGCGCTCATGAGGCAGGAGGGTCGACAACCCCCTCCCGGCTATCACGCGCAACCCCTCCCGCAGTCCGGCCAGCCCCATGACATTGGGGGTACCGCCCTCGAGCCGGTACGGGTAGATCAAAGGTTGCAGGGGGTCCGCAGAATCCCCTCCCGTTCCGCCCTCCCGCCAGGGCGCCACCTCCGCCCGTTCCCCGACCACCAGTCCGCCTGTCCCCATCGGCCCCAGCAGCGCCTTATGTCCGGTAAAGGCCAGCAAATCAATATTGGCCTGCACCATATCAAGCGGCACGACTCCCGCACTCTGCGAGGCATCCACCAGAAACAGGGCATTGTGCCCGCGCACAATCCTCCCCACCGCCTCGACAGGCTGAAGGGTTCCGGTGACATTCGACACATGCGCCAACGCCACCAGGCGGGTTCGCGACACAAACGCCCGGGCGACTGCCTCGGGATCAATCCGGTGATCGGCGCCCACCTCCAGCCGCGTGAGGGTGATCACCCCGTCGCGCTCAAGCTGGTTGAGAGGCCGCGAGACCGAGTTATGTTCAAGCACCGACGTAATGACATGGTCGCCGGGCTTGAGGACGCCCTTGATGGCCATGTTCAGGGCATCCGTGGCGTTCAGCGTGAAGACGACCCGTTCAGGCCTGGGGAAGGCAAAGAAACGGGCGAGCGCCTGGCGTGTATCCTCCACCAGGTTGGCGGCCTCCACGGACATGTGATGTCCACCGCGGCCGGGATTGGCCGCCGTTGTCCTGGCACAGTCCAGCATGGCCTCCAGCACCCGCTCAGGTTTCGGAAACGAAGTGGCGGCATGGTCAAGGTAGATCATCAGGCCCCCACATATCTGGCATAGACCGATTTGGCGACGCCGGGGTCGCGGGTTCCCGCAACAATGGCCCGGCCATCTGCAAACACCGTCAGGGAATAGCGATCCACCGCCACGCGCACCAGGAACCGGTTCCGCTCAACTTTCCCCACCGCAGCCAACCGGGCGGCCAGCGCATTGAGATCCAGTCCGCTGCCGGGGCGCCCGCTGATCTGCACCGAATCCCGCCCGCACAGCACCGCCGCCTCTGTTCCCCGGGTCGCGCCGTCCAGATAGCCAAACTCATGCCTTCCGCAACAGGGACACCCCGGATCCCGTTCCGGACCCGGTATCTGGGCCAGTTGATTGCCCCAGAGATCGAGCCGGAAGATCCGGCGATTGAGCACATCCCGCCGACCTGCCAGGATCTTCAGGGCTTCGGCCGCCTGATACGAAGCCACCATGCCGACAATGGGTCCGATCACGCCCGCCGTGTCGCAGGTCGGAGACAGTTCCGGCGGTGGGGCGCTCTCAAACACGCAGCGCAGGCAGGCGGTCTCCCCGGGCAGCACGGGGAAGGCGATCCCCTCCGCCCCCACACAGGCGCCATAGATCCACGGGATGGAATGTTTTACCGCGTAGTCATTGACGAGATAGCGCACATCAAAATTGTCCGTGGCGTCGAGAATCAGATCAACCCCTGACAGCAGCCGGGTGATTGTGGACGGATTGACGTCCTCGACGATGCCCTCCACCCGTACGCTGGAATTGACGGCCCTGAGTTTCCGTTCAGCGGCCACCGCCTTGGGGAGCAGTTCGCGGACATCCTGCTCATCGAACAGGATCTGGCGCTGGAGGTTGCTTTCCTCGATGAAATCCCGGTCGATCAGCCGGACAGTTCCCACGCCGGCCCTGACCATGAGCGAGGCCTGGAAGGAGCCCAGCGCCCCGCACCCGACCACGGCCACGGAGGAGGCGCTGATCCGGGTCTGGCCTTCCGCCCCGATGCCTGGAAACAGGATCTGCCGGGAGTAGCGTCCACCGCCCGCGCTCGCATTGGAATTATCCATACAACCTTGTCAGTTATCCATCAGGAGCATTACCTGAGCAGTGGCTTGAACTTGCGAAAGGCCTCGTTCCAGCGGGCCGTATCGCGCGGCTTGTATTCGAGGATGGGAAACGCTTCGCGAATGAGCGGGATGGCGTCGGGCATGGACTTGATCAATCCCAATCCCATGGCCTGAGCCATGCAGTTTCCTGTCGCCGTGGCCTCCTCGGGTCCTGCGAGAACGGGCAATCCGGTGGCATCGGCGGTAAACTGGTTGAGCATGATGTTCCGGCATCCGCCTCCTACGATATGCACAATCTTGTTCGGTTTTCCGGTTATGCCGCCGAGCAGGTCATTCACGTGGCGGTACTTCAACGCCAGGCTCTCGTAGACCAGCCGCAGGTAGGTTCCCCGTCCCGCGGGCACGGGCTGGCCGGTCTTGCGGCAGAATTCATCGATGGCCTTCTGCATATCGGGCGGATTATAGAAACTCCGGTCGTCGGGATCCACGAAGGCGGTAAATGCGGGCGCCTCGCGGGTCCACCGGTCCATTTCGGCCCACTTGATCTCGGTGCCGTCGGCATGCTGCCAGATCCGCTTGAGTTCCTGGACCAGCCAGCTTCCCATCACGTTCTTGAGGAGGCGCACATTCCCGATACCGCCCTCGTTGCTGAAATTATGACCCATCGCCTCGCGGGTCGTCACGGCGTCGGGCACCAGTTTTCCGACCAGCGACCAGGTGCCGGAACTGATGATCAACGCCTCGCCGGCATCCTTCACCGGGGCGGCGGCGAAGGCGCTGGCGGTATCATGTCCGCCCACGGCAATCAGGCGGGCCCGATTCAGGCCGACCGCCTCCGCCAGGCCGGCATGTAGCTGGCCCACCACGCTGCCGGGCGCCACGATTTCGGGCATGATGGAGGCGGGAATCCGCAATTTCCGCAGGATCACCGGACTCCAGGCCAGGGTCCTTGCATCCATCAACTGCGTGACGCTGGCGAAGGTGGAGTCCACCGACTTCACGCCGCCGAGGTAGTAGTAGAACAGCGACGGGACGGGCAGATAGAACGCCCCCGGCCTCAAGGTCTTGCGCCGGTTGAGCATGAACCAGTACAACTGGTTGCTCACATTGAACGGCTGGAAGTGGATCCCC
>CAYOQM010000001.1:0-983 GCA_964406065.1 uncultured Verrucomicrobiota bacterium | reverse complement strand
GTGATTTCATAGGCATTGCGGGCGCCCACCTTGGCGCGCACCTTTTCCGACATGCCGTCGAGCCGGTGATCGCGATAGGCATACATCTTTCCCATGGCATCGCCGTCGGCGGTAAAGAGCAGGCCATCGGCGCCCCAGGTATCAATGCCGATCCCGTCGAGCGTGTCAGAAACGGAGCGGCGGTATTCGCGCAACCCCTTCACCAGGTTCTGGTACAGGAGGGTATCATCCCAAACCGTACGCTCCGCCAGCGCTCCACTGGAATCGCTGATGTAGAAGGGAACCGATTCGTGGGAAAACCGGTGGACTTCCTGCAACCTGAAGGTCCCGTTTTCGAAGAGTCCCGCGAAACACTTCCCTCCCGAGGCCCCGAAATCGGCCGCAAACACGCGTGTTGACTGCATGGTTACCTCACACTCCCTGTTGACTCCTGCGCCGCTGGTCGCCGTTCCCGCAATCGCGGGTTACGGTGTAGCCCTTCAGCGGCTGGATATGTTCATGGACAGCATCGATGATATCGCAGGCGAAGGGGAAGAACGCGTCCTCCACCTCATCCTGCGGCGTGATCCAGTTGCGGGCGCCGACCACAACCGGCGGGGCATCGAGTTCGTCGAACGCGAACTGGCTGATCTTGTTGGCCATGGTGTGCAGAAAACTCCCGCGCTCGCAGGCATCGCTGGCCAGCAGGATGCGCCGGGTCTTCTTCACCGACTCGATCACCTTGTCGTAATTGAACGGCACCACGGACCGCGCGTCGATCACCTCGCAGGAGATCCCGTGTTTTTCCTCCAGGATCTTGGCGGCCTCCAGGGCGCGGTAGAGCGTGGCCCCAATGGTCAGCAAGGTCAGATCCTTCCCGGTCTTCTTCACATCCGGTTCGCCGAGCGGGACCTCATAATACCCGGCCGGCACGCCGCCCGGATGGAACTCCTCGGGACTATCGTAGAGCCGCTGGCTTTCGAAGAAGATCACCGGATCCGTGC